>JAZFSS010000109.1:0-3802 GCA_036446275.1 Gammaproteobacteria bacterium
GCGAAACCTTCGATAAGCGCGTGGGGATTATAGCGAAGGATGTCTCTATCCTTGCAGGTGCCAGGCTCTGACTCGTCGGAATTGCATACCAGATATTTTAGTACCGGCGCATTTCGGGGCATGAAACTCCATTTCAAGCCAGTGGGAAAACCGGCGCCGCCGCGGCCACGCAAAGCCGACTTTTTTACCTCCTCGATAATTTGTTCCGGAGAAATCTTCTCCTGCAGAATCTTGTTCCATGCCTGGTAGCCATCAAGCTTGTAATAATTCTCCAAGGTCCAGGGCTCGCTAAACTGCAGGGTTGCAAAACAGACTTCGTTGGCCATCAGATCACTCTAGCCCTGCCAGGATAGCGTCTACCTTTTCCGGCGTGAGGTTCTCGTGGTAGTGGCCATCTACTGTCATCATGGGCGCCCCACAGCAGGCCGCCAAGCATTCTTCTTCTTTTTTCAGGGTGATTTTACCATCCGGGGTAGTCTGTCCCACCTTAATCCCTAACGTAGTTTCCACGTGCTGGATAAGATCATCGGCGCCCCGCAACATGCAGGAAATATTGCTGCATAGTGAAATCATGTGCCGGCCCACCGGTTCCAGTTCCAGCATGGAATAGAAACTGGCGACCTCATAAACAGACACCTTTGGCATCTCCAGGTATTCGGCCACGGCATCCAATAGCTCCGGTGCCAACCAACCGCCGTTATGTTCCTGAGTTAAATGCAAGGCAGTTAGCACGCCGGACTGTTTGTGCTCAGTTGGATAACGGGTCAACCAATTGTCGAGTTTGTCTCGCACCTCCTGGGCCAATGGCTCGGTCCGCCGATGTAGTTGTTGCGGACTCATTAGCGGTCTATCTCTCCAAATACGATATCCTGAGTCCCGATAATGGCGACAACGTCCGCCAGCATGTGGCCCCGGGACATTTCGTCGAGGGCCGATAAATGGGCGAAACCCGGCGCCCGCACTTTTACGCGGTAGGGCTTATTTGCACCGTCGGAGATCAAGTACACGCCAAATTCTCCCTTCGGATGCTCCACCGCCGCGTACACCTCTCCTTCCGGAACGCAATACCCCTCGGTAAACAATTTAAAATGGTGAATGAGAGCCTCCATGTCCTGCTTCATTTCCTCACGGCGGGGCGGAATAATTTTATGGTCTTCAAGCATCGTTGGCCCTGGATTCTTCCTTAACCAATCGACACACTGCCGGACAATGCGATTCGCCTGGCGCATTTCCTCGACGCGGACCAGATACCGGTCATAGCAATCGCCGTTGACACCTACCGGTATATCGAAATCCAGTTGCTCGTAAACCTCATAGGGCTGTTTCTTGCGAAGGTCCCACTCCACTCCGGAACCGCGCAACATCGGTCCCGAAAATCCTCGTTGCAATGCACGTTCAGGAGACACCACGCCGATACCGACAGTACGCTGCTTCCAGATCCGATTGTCTGTTAATAGAGTCTCGTACTCATCCACACGGCCGGGAAACCGATCGGTAAAATCCTCTATAAAATCCAGCAGTGATCCCTGACGATTTTTGTTTAGCTTCTCTACATCTGCTGTGTCGTGCCATTTAGAAGTCTGGTACTGGGGCATTAGGTTGGGCAGATCGCGGTACACACCACCGGGCCGGTAGTAGGTCGCATGCATGCGCGTACCGGAAACGGCCTCGTAGCAATCCATCAAGTCTTCCCTTTCCCGGAACGCGTACAGGAATATGGTCATGGCACCCACATCCAATCCATGAGTGCCAATCCACAAGAGATGATTCAGAATACGGGTGATCTCGTCAAACAGAACACGAATATATTGGGCACGAATAGGCGGCTCAACCCCTAACAGTTTTTCTATGGCCAATACGTAACCGTGTTCGTTGCACATCATGGATACATAATCGAGACGGTCCATGTAACCGATACTTTGGTTAAAAGGCTTGCTCTCCGCCAGCTTCTCCGTGCCCCGGTGTAATAGTCCGATATGCGGATCAGCACGCTGTACGACCTCGCCGTCGAGTTCCAACACCAGGCGCAGCACCCCATGAGCGGCCGGATGCTGGGGGCCGAAGTTCAAGGTGTAGTTACGGATCTCTGGCATGAGTTGAATTGGCGTCTAACAGGATCTGCTAGTCACCGGCCTCTGGCGTCGCCTGGTTGGCCGTGTCGTCGCGCGCTTGGGTACGAATTACCCGGGGCACCAGCACCCTCGGTTCAATAGTGACGGGCTGATACACCACACGCTTTTTTTCGGCATCGTAGCGAACCTCTACGTTGCCAACCAAGGGAAAGTCCTTACGAAATGGATGCCCGATAAAACCATAATCGGTCAGTATTCTGCGCAGGTCCGGGTGACCTTCGAATATGATACCAAACAAGTCAAAGGCCTCCCGTTCAAACCAGTTCGCGCTGGCCCATATATCAACCACGGAATCTACCATCGGAAGCGCTTGATCATCGGCGTATGTGCGCACCCTTACACGCTGATTGTTTGTTACAGATAACAGATGCATTACCGCGGCAAAACGCCGGCCATCGCCCTGCTCCGAAACCGGCTCTTCGGCGCTTGGCCTTAGGCTTGCGGAAGTTTTCGCATCCACGCCACGGGAAAACCCTGTGCCGGAAGCATTATCAGTAGTCCACTCCGCTTCCCCGTACGCGGAATAGTCGACTCCGCACAGGTCGATCAGCTGCTCAAACTTAAAGGGCGGCTCATCCCGCAACCCGATACATAGTTCCCGCTGATGCCCTCGCGCCACCTCAAGCGTGACCTGCCCAAAGCACAGGTTGCAGGATTCCAATATGCTTCCAAAACGATCCTGGAGACTTTCCGCCAAGTGCTGAGGTGAATTAGTCATGGGTGGAGATTCCTAACGGGCAATGGTGTTGGTACGTTTAATCTTGTTCTGCAATTGCAGAATCCCGTAGAGCAGCGCCTCTGCCGTGGGAGGACAACCGGGAACGTAAATATCCACCGGCACGATCCGATCACAACCACGCACGACGGCATAGGAATAATGATAATAACCACCACCGTTGGCGCAGGAACCCATGGAGATTACCCAACGAGGCTCGGCCATTTGGTCATACAGTTTGCGCAACGCCGGCGCCATCTTGTTCACCAGGGTACCGGCAACGATCATGACGTCGGATTGTCGGGGGCTGGCACGAAACAGCACTCCGAATCGGTCCATATCATAGCGGGAGGCACCTGCGTGCATCATCTCCACCGCGCAACAGGCAAGGCCGAAGGTCATCGGCCACATGGACCCGGTACGGGCCCAATTGATGAGCTTATCGGCGCTGGTGGTAATGACGCCTTGCTCTAATATGCCTTCAATACTCATTTAGTACGCCTCTAAATAGAATTCCGACTCTCTATTTACGATGCCGATAACGCTCCGTATTCACTCCCGTACTGACCGCTTACATTCCGCATTGCCGACGACGCTCGCGGTCGTGCGCATCCCCGCTCCGCGGGGGCCCTGCTTGCTGCTCGCATCGTTATTCCCACTCCAGTGCCCCCTTCTTCCATTCGTAGATAAATCCGATCACCAGGATACCAAGGAACACCACCATGGCGAGAAACCCGAACATGCCGATTTCCTCGAGCACTACAGCCCAAGGGAATAAAAATGCGATCTCCAAATCAAAGATAATGAAGAGTATCGCGACGAGATAGTAGCGCACGTCAAATCGCATGCGCGAATCCTCGAAGGCTTCGAAACCACATTCGTAAGGAGATAATTTTTCCGGATCCGGCCTGTGGGGCCCAACGACGAACCCCATTGCAATCGCAACCACGCCAAC
>JAZFSS010000110.1:0-5091 GCA_036446275.1 Gammaproteobacteria bacterium
GTCCTTTAGTGCTGCCGTTTTTAGCGCCAAACGGCGCGGCGTCTCGAAAATACTTCCAACCATTCGCAAAGGCCGGTCAGGACCGGCTGCCAGCAGTCCCACCCATCAAAACTCCGCGGCATAGGATCAAATAGTTCCCACCCAAGTAGCCTGGATATCCCGGAAACCTTGTTCCTTTTTCTGTAGAATTGCGGGTTTACTAACGCAAGAAACCACCATGGGCGAAAACGACGTCTGTCTATACTTGACTCACCGCCGAATACCATGACTGAATTCGCACTCATATTGGTAAGCACTGTTCTGGTTAACAATTTTGTCTTGGTGAGATTCCTGGGCCTGTGCCCGTTTATGGGGGTTTCACGCTCCTTGGAAACGGCCACGGGCATGGCCTTGGCCACGACCTTTGTTTTAACGCTCTCGTCTGTTGCCAGTTACCTGGCAAACCACTTTCTTCTAGAACCGTTGGGGTTGGAATACTTAAGAACGATAACGTTTATTTTAGTAATCGCGGTAGTAGTGCAATTTACCGAGCTGGTGGTACACAAGACCAGCCCACTGCTTTATCAAGTATTGGGGATTTTCCTACCGTTAATAACCACAAATTGCGCTGTCTTAGGTGTTGCACTCTTGAACGTTCAGCAGGGTCATGGCTTTGTGCAGTCGGCGGTATTCGGGTTCGGTGCAGCGGCGGGATTTTCGTTAGTCTTGGTGTTATTTGCCGCCATGCGCGAACGCATCGTCCATGCGGATGTGCCGGCGGCATTCCGCGGGCCAGCGATTACATTGGTTACTGCCGGGCTTATGTCTCTAGCCTTTATGGGTTTCTCGGGCCTTGTTAAAGGCTGAGGGTATTGTCCCTATTTCAAGAACCAAGGAAACTCCGCTTCGATGGTAACGGCCATGCTGGTATTGGGAATTATGTCGGGCCTGTTTGGGCTGGTACTGAGTTACGCCTCAAAACGGTTCAAAGTGGAAGGCGACCCAGTAGCGGACCAGATCAACGATTTACTTCCCCAAACCCAGTGCGGACAATGCAACTATGCCGGATGCCGTCCTTACGCCGAAGCGATTGCGGCGGGAAAAGCGGATATTAACCAGTGCCCGCCTGGCGGTGAAGAGACCATTAGAACTTTGGCGGATCTGTTAGATATGGACCCTAAGCCGCTGAACCAGGAACATGGGCAGCACAAGGAAAAACTTGTCGCCGTTATCATCGAGCCGGTATGTATTGGGTGCACATTATGTATTCAGGCCTGTCCTGTAGATGCCATACTAGGCGCGCCTAAACAGATGCACACTGTAATAGAAAGCGAATGTACAGGGTGCGAATTGTGTGTCCCCCCCTGCCCAGTAGATTGCATTGATATGGTGCCTCTGCAAAAAGATATTTTTAGTTGGAAATGGCCATTTCCAGATAGCGCTCCGGACTCACGGAACGGAGATACGGCGATACATGGAGCGGCCGGGGATCATGGGGCGTAAAGCCCGTCGACATTCCGGGGCGTTTTTCCCGTGAAACATAACCAACCTACTGAGGGACGCTTCCGTAGACTATGGCATTTCCACGGAGGGCTGCATCTGCCTCCTAAAAAAGCCATGTCTACCTCTGCGCCGGTATTGACGGCGAAGGTACCGCCCATTCTGACGTTGCCCCTTACACAACATATTGGCGCGCCGGCGGAACCTGTAATTAAGGTAGGAGACCACATCTTAAAGGGCCAGATGGTGGCGAAGGCCAAGGACTATGTTAGCGCTTCGGTACATGCCCCCAGCTCGGGAATTGTGGTTGCCATAGAAAAGCGCCCCGTACCTCACCCTTCAGGGCTTGACGCCGACTGCATTGTGATTGAGACCGACGGCAAAGAACAATGGCGTTGGCGCCCCGACCGAATAGATGATTACACCAAGTTAGACCCTAGCGAATTGAGGAACCGTCTCCGTCAAGCAGGCGTGGTAGGGCTAGGTGGTGCAGGTTTTCCTACCTTTGTAAAGATGAACCCAGGCCCCACCGGGCACATTGAATTGCTGGTATTGAATGGCGTTGAATGTGAACCTTACATCAGTTGTGATGATATGCTTATGCAGGAAAACCCGTGGGAAATCGTCGGTGGCCTGCAAATTCTACGCCATGCGGTTCAGGCTCGCGAGTGCGTGATTGCAATTGAAGGTAATAAGCCGAAAGCATTTGCGGCCATGAAAATAGCGGTTGAGGCACTTAATGATCCGACCGTCCACACGGTAATGGTGCCCGCTATTTATCCTGCCGGCGGCGAAAGGCAATTGATCAAAATACTGACCGGAATGGAGGTGCCAAGCCAAGGGTTTCCCGTGGATATAGGAGTGGTTTGTCAAAACGTTGGTACAGCGGCGGCAGCATGCAGGGCAGTAGCAGAAAGGGAACCCGTGATTTCGCGCATGGTAACAGTAACCGGCAGCGGAGTTAAGAAACCGTGTAATGTTAATGCGTTCATTGGCACCCCTATTGAAGACCTGGTAGACCAATGCGGTGGTTACACTGATGGCGCCCACCAATTACTTATGGGCGGTCCGCTAATGGGAATCCCCTTACCGAATGACAAGTTGCCCATTATAAAAACCACCAACTGTCTACTGGTAACCACAACCGATGACCTGCCCCCGCGACAACCTGCTCAGCCCTGTATTCGCTGCGGTGAATGCGTCCAAGTATGCCCGGCGAATCTGCTGCCACAACAGCTATACTGGCATGCCTTTACAAAAGATTTTGATAAAGCACGAGAATATAATTTGTTTGACTGCATCGAGTGTGGCTGCTGCTCTCACATTTGCCCAAGTCATATACCTCTGGTGCAGTATTATCGATATGCTAAATCCGAGATCTGGTCCCGAGAGCTGGCAAAGGAAAATTCATTACTCGCCAGCCGTCGCCATGATTTTAGAGTACGACGATTGGAACAGGATAAACGAGAACGGACCGAGCGTTTAGAACAGAAGAAAAAGGCCGTAAAGAATAGCGCAACAGGGAACAGTGACTCGTCGCAGGCTGTGATTCAGGCTGCTGTGGACAGGGTAAAGGCTAAACAAAGCGCACACAGGGAAAAGTCGTCTGATCAAAACAAAACTGGCGATGGCTGATGGAGTTTTCTACCGACTACTCACCCCACACTGCCCTGCCCCACGACGTATCACTAGTGATGCGCCGTGTGCTATTTGCACTCATCCCAGGCACCGTTTGTGCGTGGTGGTTCTTTGGTGTCGGGATACTTGTGAATATAGGATTGTGTGTTGCTACCGCGTTAGCGGTTGAAGCGGGAATCCTGAAGTTACGTAGCCGACCTGCGCTTGTTTCCCTACAGGACGGTAGCGCTATCGTTACCGGGGCTCTGCTGGGACTGGCGCTGGCCCCGTTCGCGCCCTGGTGGATCGCGGTTCTAGGCACGACGTTTGCTATCGTTGTCGCAAAACATCTCTACGGCGGTCTGGGGTTCAACCCCTTTAACCCTGCAATGGCAGGGTACGTCATATTAATAGTCTCTTTTCCCCTGGAGATGACCTTGTGGGGTCAGCCCCAGGGACCTTTGCAACATGAAATAACTGTGATGGAAACCTTGGGCTTGATTTTCGGGGGCCACCTGCCGGCACACATCACCTTAGATACCCTTACCATGGCGACACCTCTGGACACTGTCAAAACACAATTAGGAATGGATCAAACTCTAGCGGAAATTCGAACTAATCCATTATTTGGCAATTTCGGGGGAACGGGATGGGAGTGGATCAATTTTTGGTTTCTAATCGGCGGCCTGTGGCTACTCCGCCGGCGGGTTATTTACTGGCAAATCCCCGTTGGAATGCTTGGCGCGCTATTCGCTATCGCGTTCCTGTTCTATCTGTCCGATCCAGATACCTATCCCTCCCCCTTGTTTCATTGGTTTAGCGGCGCCGCCATGTTGGCCGCCTTTTTTATCGCTACCGATCCGGTGTCTGCTGCCACGACAAACCGGGGACGCCTGATTTACGGCGCGGGCATTGGCATCATAGTTTATGTTATCCGCACTTGGGGCGGCTATCCGGAGGGAGTCGCCTTTGGAGTTCTGTTAATGAATATGGTTGCACCGACAATCGATTATTACAGCCGTCCGCGGGCATTTGGGCATACTAGGAAGTAAGATATTGGAAAATTTTCGGATTCCGGTCTCAGCGCTTTTGTTGCTGGTGTTTGCCACCGTTGGTACGGGTTTGGTTGCCTTCACCTACAATCAGACCCGCCAGCGCATTGAGCATAACGAGCAGGAAGCAATATTACGTAACCTGCGCGTCTTAATTCCCCCCGAAATTCATAATAATGACCTATTGGAGGACAAGATCACCGTCTATGATCGCGCCTTGTTGGGCACAAGTGAACCTGTCACTGTATATCGGGCCAGGTACGATGACCGGCTTGTGGCGGCGGTGCTCACGCCGGTGGCTCCGGACGGCTACAACGGCACCATTAAGCTGCTGATAGGAATCTATTGGAACGGCACGCTGTCTGGTGTACGTATTGTGAGTCATAGGGAAACGCCGGGACTAGGGGATGACATTGATCAAAACCGCTCGACGTGGATATTGGGACTCACTGGACGTTCTTTGTCAAATCCTGCACCGGACGCTTGGAAAGTACGCCGGGACGGCGGGATATTCGATCAATTTACGGGTGCAACCATATCGCCACGGGCCGTGATCAATGCGATACGTAACTGTCTCATCTATTTCTCAATTAATCGTGACAAGCTGTTTGCGCCAGTTGTTCAACCAAGCACCCAAGCCTCAATAATTCGGGCCCACTGATTGGGATATGAGCTTGTTCTAGGCTGGAGACTGACGGCCAGAGACAAGGTTACTCCCCTTTACTTACCCTTGAATCGATAGATTAACTGATTCTGCACAAGTAAATCGTTCCAGCTCCGAGCCCCCCGGTTATCGACCCCAGCCTTATTGATTCACCCTTGTATCGTGATCCGAACTCCTTGACAATACGAAATTAGAATTGCTTTGAAATAACTATACCTATGACAGAGACCACCTATCCAGGAATTGCAAAGGCAGGGCTTTGGCACAACAATCCCGGCC
>JAZFSS010000111.1:0-3561 GCA_036446275.1 Gammaproteobacteria bacterium
AGCTGTTCCGGCCGCATGGCAGGAGCAACGCCACATGCCTTAAGTTGAGGTTCGCTAAGCAGGCTCTTGAGACTATTTCGCAAGGTTTTACGGCGTTGTGAAAAGGCTTGTTTTACCAGTTTACTAAACAGCGCGGGGTCATCCAAGGCTACGGGTGGGTTGGCATAGGGCAGCAGCCGGACAAACGCGGATTGCACCCGCGGTGGAGGGTGAAAGGCGTCGGGGGAAATGGAAAACAAGGGTATAACCTGGCAGTGATACTGGATCATCACCGACAGACGACCGTAGTCTTTGTTGCCTGGTACGGCTGCCATGCGGTTTACCACTTCTTGCTGCAACATGAAGTGCATGTCCGAAAAACAGCCTGTCTGAGAGATCATATGAAATAATAACGGCGTAGAGATATTGTAGGGCAGGTTTCCTACCACCCGAATGGCTTGGTGTTGTTCCACCAGCTCACGATAATCCGTCTTCAGTGCGTCGTTCTGAATGATGGTCAAGTCGCCCATAGCCCCGCAACGTTGACGTAACGGCGCCAGCAAATCCCGGTCCAGTTCTATAACCGTTAGTCGGCCACAACGTTTTAACAGTGGTACCGTAATCGCGCCGTCACCCGGACCGATTTCCACCAGTAACTGTTCGGGAAGCGGAGCAATTACCCGCATGATATGCTCGATAACAGCAGGATCCCGTAGAAAATGCTGACCGAAGCGTTTGCGTAGTGGGCGGGTCATACACGCTTACAGCGTTGCCGGCATACATTGGGCCATTTGTTCGGCGGCTTGCAGGGCTGCGATCATGCTGCCTGGGTTGGCTCGACCAGTGCCTGCTAGTTCTATTGCCGTGCCGTGATCTACCGAAGTTCGCACGATAGGTAATCCCAGTGTAATGTTGACTGCATTTCCAAAACCGAGATGTTTTAGTACCGGCAAGCCTTGATCGTGGTACATGGCGAGTACCACGTCAGTGTTCGATAACTGATGTGATGTAAACGCGGTGTCCGCGGGGACCGGGCCTACCAGGTTCATGCCTTGTGCACAAAGCCGTTCGACGGTAGGGATAATGACCTCGATTTCCTCTTTTCCCAGGTGACCCCCTTCACCGGCGTGGGGATTGAGCCCACATACCAGGATGCGCGGGTGGGGTATTCCCAATCGGCGCGGTAACTCTGCCGACAATACTTCCAGGGTTTTCGACAGTCCTTCCGCGGTGATCGCGGCGGCTACCGCTGACAATGGTAAGTGAGTAGTGGCCAAAGCCACGCGGATGCCTGGCGCGGTCAACATCATGACCACTTGCCCGGCGCCGGTCTGTTGCGCTAAGTATTCCGTGTGTCCGCTGAACGGTATTCCGGCGGCGTTGATTACCCCCTTATTGACCGGTCCCGTGACCATAGCGGCGAAGGTGCCATCCTGGCAGCCCTGAATGGCGGTGTCTAAGCACTGTAGTACGTATTTGGCGAAACCGGGCTGTAGTTCACCACAGCGTACCGGTCCCGGCATCTCCACCGGTAGCACTGACAATTTGCCCGGCAAATTGGGATGGGCCGGCGCGTCTGGGCTGAAATCCACCAGCCGTATGTTTATTCCCAGCTTTCGCGCACGCTCGTCGAGCAGCTTCGGATCACATACAGCCACCAACTCCGAGCGCCGGGGCTTCGTGGTTAATAGCAGACACAGGTCGGGGCCGATTCCGGCGGGTTCGCCGGGCGTGAGTGCAATCCGGGTAGGGCTGTCGTTCCAGACAGGTTTCCGGCGCAGGTTATTCAGGGATCCGGTATTCGACATAGGCTTCGTCCCGGAGCCGCCGCAGCCATAGCTGCATTTCCTCTTCCACTTTGCGTTTACGGATCAATTCCCGCGCCCGGGAGCGCTTAAATGTTTCCGTGCTGTCGTACTCTCGCATGTCCATTACTTGTGCGATATGCCAGCCGAAACGCGTCTCAAAAGGTTTGCTCAGTTCCCCAACACGCAAATCAAAGACCACTTCTTCAAATTGGGGGACCATATCGCCCCGACTAATCCATCCCAGATCCCCACCGTTTGCCGCCGACACGCTGTCTTGGGAATGAGACCGGGCCAGCGTCGCGAAATCCTCACTCCCTTCGATACGTTGCCACAATTGGGATAGGCGCGACCGCACTTCTGCCTGCGATGTCAGTTCGTCAGGCCGCAGCAATATGTGACGGACCTTTAGCTGATGAGTCACGTGACGCCTTTCGCCCCTCACGTCGACTAGTCTAATGATATGAAAGCCACTGGGGCTGCGTATGGGATCGGTAATGTCACCCGGCTGCATGGCAATGATTTGATCTGCGAACAAGGTCGGCAGTTGGACACCCGTGCGCCAGCCCAGGTCGCCGCCTTCCAGGGCATTTTGACCATCGGACTCCGCTACCGCCATGTTCCGAAATTCCGCCCCGCCACGTAAGCGCTCGACCATAGACAGGGCCTTGTGCTGCTGCTCCTGGATCTGGTCCGAGGAAGCCGCTTCCGGCACCGCGACCAGGATGTGCCCTAGCCGGTATTCTTTCAGATCCTTATCCAATTTGCTGTTCTGAAGTTCATGTTCCACTTCCAGTTCCGAGACATCAATACGGTTTTCCACCATCTGCCGGCGCAACTGGCTAAGAATTATTTCGCTGCGGACATCCTCCCGGAATTGTTCATAGTCAAAACCGTCTTTATCCAGCACCTCGCGGAATTGCGATAAAGTCACGTTGTTGCGCCGAGCCAGTCGTCGCAGGTTATCGTTCAGGGCCTCATCGTCGACCCGGATGCCCTGTTCCCGGGCCAACTGTGTTTGCAACTGCTCGAGAATCATCCGGTCCAGGACCTGACGCTCCAATACCTGTCGTGGTGGAAGTGGCGTATCGCTGTCGATAAGTCGCCGGCGAATAATGTTGGCCTTGGTATTCAATTCGCTCCGTATGATCACGTTGCTGTTAACAACCGCAACGATATGGTCCAACTCTTTGGACACAACGGGGGGTTCGGACTCAGACCACGCCCACGGGGCGGATAGCAGCAATAGCCCGTAGGCGATACAGCGCAGAAAAAATTTCACAACAACAAAGATCTATGGATTTTGATGGTAGCCTAGGATACCATGTTCCAGCAGTTCCTCGACTGGCTTGCCCACCGCGCCCAGGCCTTTGAATTCCATCTGAAGATAGAAGGATCGGTTACTAGCGCCATTGTTTCGATTAATATATTCCCGCGCTACGAAGCGCACAGCCCAGCAACAGCTGTCGTATTCAAATCCGGCGAAGGATTCCAGAGTGGTCTTATCGTCAAACGAGTAGTTCAATCGTCCCACAGCACTCCAACTCGGGGTGAGCTGCCATAATAACGAGGCGTCGACCTGGTCCAGAATATCTCTGCGGTAGCGGTAGGATAGGTTGAGGATATGCCGGGAGTCCGGGTTGTATTGTATTTGCATCTGGCCTCTTTCCGTCCTGGAGTCGTTGGGATTCCATTGCAAGCCCGCACTCAGTTTCCATTGACGTAACAATTGCAGCTGGAATTCGCCAATGATGTCGGATTGATTGTCCTTTACCAC
>JAZFSS010000112.1:0-5089 GCA_036446275.1 Gammaproteobacteria bacterium
AGCGTAGGTGCCGCGCTGGCCTGCGCCTTGGGTACTGCCAATGTGTCCGTGGCTTTGGTGGAAGCCAATCGGCCCATCGAGCAGTGGCCGGCAGACAGTATCGACCAGCGGGTATTCGCGATTACCCGCGCCTCGGAAAAATTGTTTACGGCGCTAGGGGTATGGGATGGCATGGTATTGCGGGGCGTCAGCCCATTCCGGGAAATGCATGTATGGGATGCCGGGGGACAGGGTGCGGTGCACTTCGATTGCGCGGAGATCGGGGAGCCGGTACTGGGTAATATTATTGAACATCGGGTAATTCAAGCGGCGCTTTGGACGCGGCTTTCCCAACTGCCCAGTGTGCAGCAACTATGTCCGGCGCAGGTGCAGGCACTGGAGCGAGAGCCTGGGCGGGTAACGGTTCGAATAAGAGGTGGTCGTTCGCTGTCTGCTTCTCTGGTAGTAGGGGCCGATGGGTTGCATTCCCAGATCCGTTCCTGGGCGGATTTGCCGGTGAAAATCCGTGATTACCAACAGCAATCCATTGTTGCGATCGTTACCACCGAAGTTTCACACCGGGAGACTGCCTGGCAGCGTTTTTCCGCTACCGGTCCGCTAGCCTTTCTGCCTTTACGCGACGGGCGTTGCTCCATTGTTTGGACGACTACTCCCGGGGATGCCGAGCGGCTATTGGCTCTGAAAGACTCGGAATTCTGCAGCGAACTGGGAGCCGCCTTTGAGCATGCCTTGGGTGAAATCACTCAGTGTGGACCCCGGGACACGTTTCCCTTGCAGCGACTTCATGCCGGCCGGTACGTTACACAGCGGATTGCGCTAGCCGGAGATGCCGCCCACGCGATTCATCCTTTGGCGGGACAGGGGGTGAATCTGGGCCTGTTGGATGCCGCGACGCTTGCAGAGGTATTGTTAGGGGCTAGGGCAAAAGGACGGGATCTAGGCGGGTTAACGGCCCTGCGGCGTTATGAACGCTGGCGTAAAGGCGGTAATCTCGGCATGTTGGCGGCAATGGATGGTTTCAAGGGCCTGTTCGGTTCCGAGTTACCACCGCTGCCCCTGATGCGTAATCTTGGCATGGAGATGGTAGACCGCATGGCGCCGGTGAAAAATCTGATCATGCGTCATGCCAGTGGACTGTCCGGCGATTTGCCCCAGCTTGCGCGTGGTATCCCCATCATGGCAGGTTCCTAGGCCCCTGAAATTTGGGTAGTGGCTCAGTTTGGCGTCTTGTTATCTGGCGGAATGAATTCCGCCCTACAACACCGTTTTTTGTAGGGCCGAATTTATTCGGCCTACTACAACTGAGCCACTACCCAAATTTGGCCCCTTTGCTGTAGCAGGGTATAGTGGCGCACTCAATGACAGGTGCTGCGGGAGAGGACTTGTCGGTGGCGGATAAACACCGGTAAGACGCCGAAGGCGCAACTCGCTCGGAAACGCTCAGGTAACAGGACCGTAGCACGGGAGCCCCACGGGCTCCCACGTTGACTCTGGAGAGCGGTTGGCGTTTGCCGCCAGCCCACCGAAGGGGATCGGCCCCGGTTTTATCACCTAAAATTACGGGCCAAATCTCTCAGGTTACCGGACAGAGGGGCGACGGTTTGCACGTGGCAACCGTCGCCCTTTTGTTTGGATACAGGTCCCTAATCCAGTTCCAGGAGAAAGTATGGCCGGGCGCACACCGTTGTATAAAGAGCATATCCAGGCAGGCGCCAAGATGGTTCCATTCGGTGGCTGGGATATGCCGATCCACTATGGTTCTCAGATCTCGGAACACCATACAGTGCGCCGGGACAAGGGTATGTTTGATGTTTCACATATGACCGTAGTGGATCTGGAAGGCGACAACACGCGCCCGTTTTTACGGTATCTGTTGGCCAACAGTGTGGATCGCCTTACAGATAGTGGCAAGGCGTTGTACAGTTGCATGTTGACTCCTGAGGGCACGGTGATTGACGATTTGATCGTCTATTATCTACGCAACGATTTCTTTCGCATGGTGGTCAATGCCGCTACCCGTGAAAAAGACCTGACGTGGCTGCGACGGCAAGCCGATGCATTTTCCGTCACTGTCTCCGAACGGGATCTGTCGATGATTGCCGTGCAGGGTCCCAATGCCCGTCAAACTGTGCTGGAACAGCTGGAGCCGGAGGTCCATAATGCCGCGAAAAATTTAAAAGCCTTTTTTAGCGCCCAAGTGGGCGACTGGTTCATCGCTCGCACCGGGTATACGGGAGAAGACGGTTTCGAGATAATCTTGCCTGCCGATGCCGCAGTGGAACTTTGGCGTCAATTGCTGGCCCATGGTGTATCGCCCATCGGACTCGGGGCGCGGGACACATTACGATTGGAAGCGGGCATGAACCTGTATGGTTCTGATATGGATGAAACCACCACGCCGTTGGAATCGGCGCTCTCCTGGACCGTCGCCTGGGAACCCGAGGACAGGGATTTCATTGGCAGAGAGTCGCTGGAGAAGCAGCGCAAGGAAGGCGTGGGAGACAAACTGGTTGGACTGGTATTTGACGGAAAGGGAGTGTTACGCAGTCACCAGAAGGTGGTGGTGGAAGGGTTTGGAGAAGGTGAGATTACCAGCGGCAGTTTTTCTCCAACTTTAGGGTGTTCCATTGCCCTGGCCCGGGTGCCGGCAGGAGTGGGCAAGTCGTGTGCCGTGGAAATCCGTGGCAAACTGGTAACCGCCCGGGTAGTGAAACCGCCGTTTGTCCGCAATGGTAATTCCTGCATTCAACTCTAATTGATGATTTTGTGAAATATTGGAAAGGGAGAAAGCGATGAGCAACGTACCCGCTGACCGCAAGTATGCAACCACCCATGAGTGGGTCTTGGAAAACGATGATGGTACCGTAACCGTGGGGATCACTGACCATGCCCAGGATCAGTTGGGCGATATGGTGTACGTGGAAGTGCCTGAACTCGGCATTATTGTGCAAGCGGAAGAGGCCTGCGCAGTGTTGGAATCGGTAAAGGCGGCCTCTGATATCTATGCGCCGATCGCCGGTGAGGTAGTGGATGCCAATGACCGGTTATCGGATAGCCCGGAAACCGTCAACCAAGACCCGTACAACGACGGCTGGATCATGAAATTAAAACCCTTGGAGCCATGCGTATCCATTACCGAAGAATTAATGGACGCCGCAGCCTATGAGACATTTATTGAAGACGAAGATCACTAAACAGGTCTAGTGGCTCATAACAGCCTCACCGCCTTGATCCCGAGATTGGCACATGCCCTTTATTCCCCATACTGAACAAGATGTTCACGACATGCTGGCCGCCATTGGCGTGAAGGGCATCGAGGATTTATTTGATGAAATCCCCGCGGATCTGCGCGTAGAGAGTCTGGCGGGCATACCCGAAGGTTTGAATGAACAGGCCGTCGCGCGGCTCATGCACGAGCGCGCTGGGCAAGACGGCCGACCCTTGTGCTTTATGGGTGCCGGTGCTTATGAACATCACATTCCCGCGGCGGTCTGGGAGATCACCACCCGCGGCGAATTCTACAGTGCCTACACGCCTTACCAGGCCGAGGCCAGTCAAGGCACACTGCAACTGTTGTATGAGTTTCAAACCATGATGGCCAGGCTCACGGCCATGGATGTGAGTAATGCCTCCCTTTACGACGGCGCCTCCGGCCTTGCCGAAGCCATACTCATGGCGGTTCGTGCCAACCGCAAATCCAAATCGCGCCGGGTATTGGTTTCCAGCACGGTGCATCCGAATTACCGCAAGGTCAGCCGCACTATTGTACAAAACCAGAACATTGAATTGGTAGAGGTGCCTTATTGTACCGAGGGCGGCAATACCGTGCCCGAGGCCTTGGATGCCTACGAAGGAGAAGACATCACGGCCTTGGTGATTGCTCAGCCCAACTTCTTCGGCGTCTTGGAAGAGGTAAACGCGTTGACCGATTGGGCCCATCGCAATGGCGCCTTGGTGATCGCCGTGGTCAATCCGGTTGCACTGGCCTTGTTGCGGCCACCCGGGGAGTGGGGTGAAACCGGTGCCGATATCGTATGCGGTGAGGGTCAACCCTTAGGGGTGCCGTTATCTTCGGGCGGTCCCTATTTTGGGTTTATGTGTTGCAAGCAGGCCCTGGTGCGCCAAATGCCGGGCCGTATTGTAGGCCGTACCATTGATTTGGATGGCAAACCCGGTTACACCCTGACGCTGCAAGCGCGGGAGCAACATATTCGCCGATCCAAGGCCACCTCCAACATTTGTACCAACCAAGGCCTGTTGGTAACCGCGGCCACCATACACATGGCCTTGTTAGGTCCAAGAGGATTATTTCAGGTGGCATCGGCATGTCATGCCAATACCAAACAACTGGTAGAGAAACTCACTTCCCTTGCCCATGTGGAACCCTGCTTCAATCGTCCGGTGTTTCATGAGGCCGCATTGCGGTTAGCGCTGCCTTTAAAACCGGTATTGCGGCCCTTGTATGCCCACAATTTACTGCCAGGTTATGAGCTGGAGCAAGACTATCCGGAGCTAGAGAATACTTTGCTGGTGTGCGCTACGGAAACGAAAACCGAGGCGGATATGGACCAGTACGTAAGCCATCTGGAGCGCATCATAACGGCCCAGACAACGGCCGGTTGTCCCGTTAAACCAAAGACGGCGTGATGCAATACTGCACCACTATGGTGATACAGATCAGGTATAACGAGGAGGATAGAGTATGGCAACTATTACACTGCATGGTAAAGAAATCCACACCAACGGCGAGCTACCCGCCGTGGGTAGCCAGGCCCCCGATTTTTCCTTGGTGGATGGTGAATTGAACGACCGCCGGTTGGCGGACTATCAGGGTAAGAAGAAGTTACTCAATATCGTGCCGAGCCTGGATACACCGGTATGTGCTACGTCCACCAAGAAATTCAATGATCACGCCAAGGGCCGCGATGATGTGGTGATGTTGGTGATCGCCGCCGATCTTCCCTTTGCCATGGGCCGGTTTTGCAGCGGTGAAAACATCGATCAAGTGATACCGCTGTCCATGATGCGCAGCCGCAAGTTTGCCAAGGAGTACGGCGTGCTCATCGATGACGGCCCCCTGGCGGGGGTT
>JAZFSS010000113.1:0-6808 GCA_036446275.1 Gammaproteobacteria bacterium
ATAAGAACTCGCGGCGCATATCGTCTAGACCAGCTCCCAGATAGTTGGTCAACTTCGGATATAGCGTGTCCCGATACCAGCCCATATTTGTGATCCTATCAGAGATAAGCGCTTCCTGAATGTCTCCTTCTGGCCGAAAGCAGCCGTTCAAAATCGTGAAATAAGCGCGGTTTGAATGACCGCTTTCGGGAAAAGCAGACATTCGATATGGCGCTCCCGAAAAACGCTACCGAACGACCGCTATACGCCCGATAGCAGACGTTCGAGTGATAGGCTACTGAACGACTGCTAGTGACGCAAAGCGGACGGTCGCGGCCTAGCTCTAGAGAGAATCAACGCACACCCATCTGCAACACGGGGAGCAGCAATGAGCAACAACGATCCGATAGTTCTCGACCGGCGAAAAATTCTTGCCGCAGCACTTGCCAGCGGCGGGACTGTCGCGCTTGCCGCCTGCACACCGAGTGGCGACGGAAAAGGAGTCGACGAAGCAGATGTTTGGGCCGGTTACGACGAACGCATAACAGAGCGCACACTCGCAGAAGCTGAGAAACTCTTTGGCCTGCAATTCTCGGAAACGGAACGACGGCAGATGCTGGGTGGCCCGGTAGAGGAAGGCGACGAAGGTTTCTTTGCACAACAGGTTGAATCGCTCAACAAACGTCGCGAAGAAAACATACCAATCACGCTGCAGCCTGCAACGACCTTTGATCCGAGATTGCCGGGTGTGAAGTACCGCGAGCAGCCCCATTCGCTGACACTGTTTCCTGAAGAAATAGCTGCTATTCCTGCCGACACCGACAGCATCGCGTTTGCCTCGGTCAAAGAACAGGCGCGCTGGATGACAACCGGTCAGATCTCCAGCCGTGAACTCACCGATATCTACCTCGAGCGCATTGAGCTCTACGGATCACTGCTCGAGTGTTTCGTTACAGTAACGGCCGATCTCGCTCGCGCACAAGCCGATCAGGCGGATCGCGAACGCGCCACAGGCCAGGTGCGGGGGCCGTTGCACGGCATTCCCTTTGGCGTCAAAGACCTGCTCGACACGGCCGATATCAAGACGACCTGGGGTGCAGAGCCATACAAAGATCGGGTTCCCGAGACAGATGGCACGGTTGTAAGGCGCCTGCGGGACGCGGGTGCCGTGATACTCGGCAAGACTACGCTGGGTGCTCTCGCCTGGGGCGAAGTCTGGTTCGGCGGCGAGACCCGCAATCCATGGAACCCAAAAGAAGGTGCGTCGGGATCTTCCGCCGGTTCGGGCTCTGCCACCGCCGCGGGTCTTTGCTCGTTTGGCATTGGTACCGAGACACTCGGTTCGCTTGTGTCGCCATCGGACCGCAACGGACTCGCCGGGCTACGCCCAACTTTTGGGCGAGTGTCCCGCGTGGGGGCCATGGCGCTTTGCTGGTCGCTCGATAAGATTGGCCCAATGTGCCGTTCCGTCGAAGACACCGCCATGGTATTGAGTGTCCTCAATGGCTATGACGAGTTCGATACGGGCTCCATCGACAAAGGATTCGCTTACGATGGACGGCAATCGGTGAAAGATCTCACTATTGGATACGACCCGAGTTGGTTCGAAGGAGAAGACATCAACGCCACGGATCTGACGGCGCTCGAGACGATTAAAGGCCTTGGCGCGTCCGTTCGTGAAATTACGCTACCGAACATGCCCGTTAACGAAATCATGGGCGCATTAGGCATCGAGGCGGCCGCTGCGTTCGAAGAACTGACGCTATCAGGTCGCGACGACTTGCTGCGACGCCAGATCGACAATGCCTGGCCAAACAGCTTCCGGCAATCACGTTATTTCTCCGCCGTTGATTTCATGCAAGGCGATAGGCTGCGTAGAAAAGTCATGCAGGATGCGCATGAATTTTTCTCGCAGGCTGATGTTGTTTTTGGCCCGAGCTTCGGTACGCCGATGCTCAGCCTGACTAACTTTACGGGCCAGCCATGCCTTGCCATGCGTGCAGGGCTCGAAGAGATTAAGACGCGACCGTTGTTTGGTCATCCTGAAAATGATGCTGACGAAACATTGCATCGCGTTCCGCGCTCGGTCACTTTGTGGAGCAATCTTTTCGAAGAAGGCCGGCTCATCATCGCAGGGCGCGCACTCGAAGCGGCGCTCGGTGTGGCAGACGAACGACCTCACCTTGGCTAGTCTGTAGAGAATGAATGTCCGCGCTTGGCCGAAAGCTGCCATTGAAAACCGTTTGATCTGGGTGACTTGAATGACCGCTATTGGTGAGAGCGGACGTTCAGCCTTGGACTCTCAAAATCACGTTGCCGAGTGTCCGCTCGGAGGCTAGGCTTACTTGAAGGTATCCGCCGAGTTCACCACAGTGACCTTCTTAACGTTCAACGGGTAGGCAGCAACCACATCATCCTCGGCCAAAACCTCAGCGGGCAATCCGGACTTGACCAAATCGGAGTAGCTCATCGGCGATGCTGTGTTGTTGATCAAACTCGCTGCCAGGGCTTGTGCTTCGCTGACGTCAGTGACGATGGTGACAAATAGATTGTCGGTCTGCCAGTACTTGCGAAGGGCATTGTTGACCTCATCCAGTGTGGTGTTTTTCAGCAGAGTATCCAATTCCGCCAGATAATTGCCGCGGCCATAGAAACGGGAATCCATCAGCCAGCCCAGTTGCTGTGCCGGGCTTTGTGCGTAGAGCTTGGTGTAGCTGCGCAAGAAGGTCTTGGTCGCTAAAAATTCCCCCTCTTCCATGCCATCTTTGATCAGCAGGTCAAATTCACGGATCGCCATGCGCAAAGCGAAATGTGCATGTCCTATAGTGATGTCAGACAACTCGGCGTATTGCTCTTTGAGCTGTGAAGCAATTTGCACCGGGCGAATCCAGATCGACCAATAATTGGCAGCGCGTGGCACCCCCGATGGCGGTAATTGGTTCTGACCACCTGCGCTATACCATTCAATGTACGAATAATCACCATAGTTCATCGAGCGAGTCTGGCGAATTTTTTGATACAAACGCGAATATGATTTTCGGTGCTCACCCATCCACGAATTGGCGATCATCAAGGCCGCAAATTCATCATCGGCCCGGGTCAGGGGCAATGGCGCTCCGGTAAATATTGCCGAACCAAAGGCCCCATCTTTGGCAATGATTTCGACCTCAATCCCTTCTGCCAGCCTTGCTCTTGATGGTGTGACCGGGGAAAAATCAGAATCAGGCAGTTTTTCCATGTCTGATTTGAACTTGCCAAGCAACTCATCACTGTAGTTTCCGGCGATCCCAATGCTGACATTGCTGCGGGTGAACGCTTGCTGATAATGGGCCTTGATATCATCCAGACTAATGCCTTTGACCGACACCGATGTGCCTTGACGCAGATGCTGCATATTGCCGCCACGAAACAGCTGGTCCTCCAAGGCGAATTTGCTGTAATCCTCATCGGAGGAAGCGCGCACGATCTGATCAACAAAGTTCTGTTGGTTCTTCATTACCCGACTGAAATCCTGTTCAGTAAAATCTGGCGCCAGCAGCACATTTCTTAGCAGTGGGTAATATTCATCGACAAAATCAACCGGTACCTGGAAGGTAAAGGTGGTGACCTGCTTGTCTACAGCGGCCAAGTAAACGGCCGCCCAGGGCATCATCTGGTCCTGAAGATCAGCAAAACTCACGCCGCCGGCCCCGCCCTGGGTCATTAGCGATGCGGTGGCAAAGGTCAGCCCTCGTTTGTCAGCAGGATCAGCAACTGAACCATTATTAAAGCGAACCTTGAACACGACTTTGTTGGAATTTTCTTGCTTGAGTTCAACCACTTCGATGCCCGCAGCAAGCAGGGATTGAATGGGAGCAATCAGCAACAGCAAGACCATGACATTGACAATTTGCAGCAAGGCTCTCATTTGAACACTCCCAGTTCATCCTCGGATATGGTGGCGATGGTCAGGTGGTCCGGGATGAAATATTTGCTCGCGACCATTTTGATATCTTCAGCGGTGACCATGTCGTAGAGCACATAGAGCCGATTGATAGATTCAGGATCGCCAGTCAATTGGATATAGTGACTCAAGGTTTGTGCAATCGACCCCGGGGTATCAATCCCCATGGCAAATCCATACTTCAAGCTGGATTTGGTCCTTTCCAGCAGTGCCGCATCGATATCCTCGGCTTTCACATTGGCAATCGCCTTTTCGATTTCACCCTTGACATAAGGAATGTCATCTTTTTCCACCATCGACACCCGGATCGTGAATAAATTCGGATCGCGGCTATCAAAGGCGCCGCCGCCAATGAATCGAACCTTCTGCTCCTCTATGACTAATTTCTTGAACAGGTCCGAAGTATTGGAAAAGACAATAGACGCCAGTACATCAAGGGCCGGCATATCGATTTTCGAGTCATTGAACGCCGGGCCCTTGTAACTCATGCTGAAATAAGCAGGGATGCTGTCGTTGACCAAATGGGTATAACGGGTCTCGGTCTGCTCGGGCTCATCAGGGACCACAGACACGTAGCTTCCGCGTTTCCAATGACCGAAATATTTTTCTGCCAATGCGTTGATTTGTTCCGGGGTCACGTCGCCAACGACCAGGATGGTGTTGTACTCAGGTCGGTAATAACGGTCAAAAAATGTCTTTGAATATTCAAATTGATTGGGCATGTCAACGATATCTTTGAAATAGCCCATCGTCGTATGAGAATAAGTATGGGTGGTAAATGCGGTTTCTGATAGCTTTTCGTTGATCTGAGTGTATGGATTGGCAAAGTTCTTGGTGTATTCGCCTTTGACGGCGCCAGCCTCTGTTTTGAAATCATGTTCAGAATACTTGAGGTTCAGGAAGCGGTCCGATTCCAGATCGAACATCAACTCCAGCTTCTCAGCGTTGCCGGTCATATGATAATCCGTTCTGTCCTGGGTCGTATTGGCATTGGCCGCCGCCCCGGTGGATTTCAAAGCCTCACGGTATTTTTCTTTCGGATACTTGTCCGTACCACGGAACATCATGTGCTCAAAAAAGTGCGCAAAACCGGTAACCCCTGGCTCGACTTCATTCCGCGCCCCGACCCGGGTGACGATATGGAAAGCGGCCAGACCCGGCGAATCAAACGGTACGGTGACCACGTTAAGACCATTGTCCAATTTGTGCTGGTAGATGGGGTAGGGAAGAATTTCCCCCAATGCAGTGGCTTCGGCGATGACACAATTGCTCGTTGCAAAGAGCATCAGGCCAAGTCCAACCGTCTTGATGATCGTTTTCATGATGAGTGTTCCTTCCCGTGATCGGGGTCCCGCTACGTTTAGCGCGCCAGTTTGAACAAAAGTGGAATGATTTGCATATGCCGATGGGACCATACAAGCTTTGTGGATGCCAGCCCGAATGTTGCGCCTTTGCCGAAGTTGATTGCCAAATGGCAGCAACTTGAGCAGGATGCGCAGCCTGCCGAAGGCAAGTCTTGAGGCGGTGAAAACCCATCACAGAGTACGGAATCAATCATGGTGTCGAGTACCTTGGGAATCTTCTCCGAATCCGGCACACTGCCCTGAATATCCACCCTCTAATACCCGTTTTCCCGCCACTGGCCGTTCTCTACGTGTCATTTGATCGTTTTCTGGACTGATCGAATGACCGGTTGTGGCCGAAAGCGGCCGTTGATAACCGTTCGATCCGGGCAACTTGAATGACCGCTATTGATGAAAGCGGACGTTTAGCCTGGGACTCTCAAAATCACATTGCCGAGTGACCGCTATACGCCCGAAAGCGGACGTTGAACTGATAGGATGGTGAGTGACCGCTAATGACCCAAAGCAGACGGCCAAGAGGAGAGCGCGAATGGTGGAGAAACACATCCCAATCACTGGCGGTTGCTTGTGCGGAGCTGTTCGCTATGAGTCGACCGAGCCTCCAGTCAATGGGGGTTATTGTCATTGCCGGCGGTGTCAGAAGGGCAGTGGTGGCCTGTTCAGCGCGTGGGTGGAGTTTCGCCCAGAAGGATTCCGATTTACCGAAGGGGAGCCGAAACTCTATCGCTCATCTGAGTGGCTGCAAAGTGGGTTTTGTTCCACCTGTGGTTCCCCAGTGGTTGTCATTTATGACGAAGATCCCGCGCCTGTGATCTTCATTGGGACGCTTGACCATCCGGGCGATTGGCCATTAGCGAAGGAAGGGTGGTGGGGTCACTCGTACGTAGATAGCAAGGTATCTTGGCATGTTATTTCAGACGATATGCCTCAATTTGCGGGGAACTACCCTGACATTCCAGAGGGACAAACAGAACCTACTTGAGCCTACTCTAGTTCGTTTTGTGCATTGCCCTGACTGACCGCTATTGGTGAGAGCGGACGTTCCGGACGAACCTCCAATGAAGACTCAATCTGAACGTCCGGTAAGCGCCCGAAAGCAGCCATTGGCGTGATAGGGTATTGAATGACCGCTTGTGACCCAAAGCAGACGTTTCACTCGCACTCAGTCATCAACCTAAACTGCGTCGATTAAATCTTCAAAGGCAAGCCGCCAATGCGGCCTTTCTCGGTTTGGATTTCGGAAAAAAAACGGCGAGCCGCGCCCGCCGTTCTCAAACTGACTTTCATTTATTTTATTCGTCGTCGCTCTCTGCCATGCGTCTGTTCGTGGCGACGTATGATCGCGACGAGTCGCAATCAAGCAAGCCATACGGGAAAATCTCCCTGGCTTTAGCAGGATCGTAATTGTCGAAGTCGGCGCCCTGTTCCGAGTAATTGCCGTTGCTGACTACAAATTTGAAATCAAACTCTTCACCGCCGCCGCCATAGACTGGGAAGAGCGCCCACATTCCGGCAGTCGAAC
>JAZFSS010000114.1:0-8429 GCA_036446275.1 Gammaproteobacteria bacterium
TCCATTCAATAGAAGGCAGCGCGGACTGATGCTGAAAGCACAGGATTCCGGCTAAAAATGCAGTGACATAGCGATACATGATGGCTCGTCCTTGAACCTTGCGTTACGTTCGTAGGTTGGGTTAGACCGAAGGTCGTAACCTAACAAAGAAAACGTCGGGTTACGCTGCGCTAATCCGACCTACTATGTAGTCGAAACCAACTCCTCCAGCCGCCCTTCCCTCAGGTTCAATACTCTGTCCATGCTTTGGGCCAGGTCCGGGTCGTGGGTAACGACGACCAGGCTGGTATTCAACGACCGGTTTAGTTCCAGCATCAGCTCATAGACCTGGGCGGCATTCTTGCGGTCCAGGTTGCCGGTAGGCTCATCGGCCAAGACACATCGAGGACGGCTCACCAGGGCCCTGGCCACCGCGGTTCGTTGCCGCTCGCCCCCGGACATCTCGCCGGGCTTGTGCTGCAGTCGCGCCGTCAGGCCCACGCGCGCCAATATTTCAGCCGCCTGTTTGGCCGCCGTAACCGGCGACTCGCCACGGATCAATAGCGGCATGGAGACATTTTCCAATGCTGAAAACTCCGGTAGCAGATGATGAAATTGGTAGACAAAACCAAGCGCTTGGTTTCTGAGTCGTCCGCGCTCGGCGGCACCCAGGCGAGTCATGACACGGTCGCATACCAGCACCTCGCCGTGGCTGGGATCATCCAGGCCACCAAGCAAGTGTAACAAGGTACTTTTGCCCGCACCTGACGCACCGACGATAGCCAAGCGCTCTCCGGCATGCACCTGTAGATTGATATCGCGAAGCACCTCCACATCCAAGTCGCCCTCGTGGAAACGTTTAGCCAAGCCGCGGCATTCAAGCACTACACTGGGATCCGCACTGCTATTCATAGCGCAGCGCCTCCGCCGGCTGAGTGCGGGAGGCACGCCAAGCCGGATATAGGGTTGCCACCAGGGTTAACAAAAATGCCATGCCACCGACTCTCCAGACATCATGCCAATTCAATCTCGAGGGTAAATCGCTGATATAATAGACGTCAGCCGCAAGAAACTGGACATTAAACAAGCGTTCCAGGGCCGGCACAATAGTCTCCACGTTAAGCGCCAAGGCAATTCCACCGATTATTCCTACCACGGTTCCAAAGATTCCAATCACCAATCCTTGAATAATAAACACAATCATAATGGAACGCGGGGTTGCACCTAATGTTCTGAGGATCGCAATATCAGACTGCTTATCTGTTACTACCATCACTAAGGTAGAAACGATATTGAATGCTGCAACCGCGACGATAAGCGCAAGAATAACGAACATCACTCTTTTTTCAGTTCTCACGGCACGGAAGAAATTTGCGTGTTCACGGGTCCAGTCGGTGACCCGGTGTGGGCCAGGCAATTCCGCGGCAAGTTTGCGCGCCACCTGAGGGGCCTCGAAAAGATCGTGCAGGCGTAGGCGGATGCCGCTGACCCCGTCCCCCAGGCGAAACAGCCGCGCGGCATCATCAAGATGGACCAGGGCCACGCCGCGATCATATTCATACATGCCGATGTTAAAAGTACCGGTCACCGTAAACCGGCGCAAGCGCGGCAGCAGCCCGGCAGGCGATAGATTCGCCTGTGGAGAAACCACGGTAATCTGCTGTCCCACCTCTACGCCCAGAGACCAAGCCAGTTCCTGCCCCAGAATAATTCCGTATTCACCGGCGCGCAGATCCTGCAGTTGGCCAACTTGCAAGTGCTCGCCCACCTGGGAAACCTCAGGTTCCAGCTCCGGCAGGATCCCGCGGATCATCGCCCCACTCACTTGCTGGTTATGCACAAGCATGGTTTCACCCTGCACATAGGGAGCAACGCCAGCTACGCGCCCTTCTTCCCGTGCCCTTGCCGCGATGTCTTGCCAGTCCATCAATGGTCCCTCAACGCCCTGAATGGTCGCGTGAGAAGCCATGCTCAGGATTCTGGCGCGCAACTCCTGTTCAAATCCATTCATCACCGACAGCACTGTAATCAACGCCGTGATGCCGAGCGCGATCCCAGACATGGACACCAAGGAAATAAACGAGATGAAATGATTCCGACGTTTTGCGCGGGTATAGCGCAAACCAATACAGACTTCCAAGGGCTGAAACATGGGACCGGATTAAACCATAAAACCGCCGCCGCCGCTCTGGTATCCTGTTCCCGGTCTTCCCCTGATCGGGTAGGTTAGTAGGACCGGCGCCCCGCCGGGAATGGTAAAAATTCCCCGCGAGGCGCGGGTCCTACACTTTTACGGGTAAAGATCGGACTAAGCGAATGGACTCGGGGGTCACTTCCGCCTGATAGGCGATGACCTCCACCTTGCGCCGAATCGCATCCCGCAGCGCTTCACCGTAAACGGGGTCGATGGCATCGGCAGGACGCACTTCCTTTACGTCACCACGTTGCACACAAAAAAAGATGACCGCTCGATGACCCTGGTCGGCCATGGAGGCAAGTTCCCGCAAGTGCTTGGCGCCCCTACTGGTGACCGCGTCGGGAAATAGTGCCACTGGCCCTTCGGCAGCCGTAACACTCTTTATTTCCACGTAACACTGGTCTGAGCCGTCACCCCCATCCAGCAGCAAATCAACACGGCTGCGTTCGGATCCATAGCGAATCTCCGAGCGCACGCGTTGATAGCCTTGTAATTGGGAAACGTTGCCGTTTTGGATGGCTTCTCTGGCAAGGCCGTTGGCCCGACCAGTGTGAATGCCGACGAGAACTCGGCCGTCGATTTCAACCAGTTCCCAGGTCAGGGGATATTTTCGTTTTGGGTTATCGGCCCGGCTCACCCAGACCCGGCTGCCGGGATCCATGCAACCCAGCATGGCCCCGGTATTCGGGCAATGAACTGTCACGACCTCTCCGTCGGACAGTCTGATATCCGCGAGGAAGCGCTTGTAGCGACGCACTAAAGTACCCTCAATAAGCGGAATCGGCAGTTTCATAAGATGTAAGTCATCGGTGAAAGCGACGGCACTATTTTACCGGCAATCGGGAGTTTTGAGCCCTAGCCTGCCGCCATCATCCAGGATCCCGGTGAGAAATGCGGGCTAGTCCACAGTATCCCCCCATAGAGTTCTTTACCCTGTGGGGCGAACCGCTGGATTCCTGCTCAGCCCAATATGACAGTGCGAAATCCCCAAGGGCGAGCTGCCTTCGTGCAACAAAGGGGTTAAGTCCCAGGCTGGGGGGGCCGATAGCCCTAGCGGTATACACTATTAGGAGAGCAAGCGTTGTCAACGAAGTCTTCCATAAAAGCCACCGCTGCCGCCATTGTGACCGTGGCGCTGGTAGTTTTTGGGGCGAACTCCCTGGTTGGCGCCGATGTACTGCTGATCCAAACCATCCAGGAGGCGCCTACCAACGGCCCGGAAGGCATTCCACGTCCGGTCCGCGGCATGTCCAGAAAGGACGTAGAGCAGATCTATGGAGTACCCTTGCATAAACATGCTCCCGTGGGGCAGCCTCCTATTTCGCAGTGGGATTACGAGAAGTATTCGGTATTTTTCGAATCTGACTCGGTACTCCATGCCGTAGTCCATCGGGCACCCAAGCCTTAGTTTCCCCATTTTCCCCTTTTTAGCGCCTTGAGCCCTGGGCGGAATCCCGCGTTTCATGGATAATGGCGCCAGCATGCAATAACGGTTCAGAGTTCTCTATGATTCTCATTCTAGTCCCAAATACGGACCAGCAGGGCGCTGAATTTCGCCAGCTTATGGACCACCTGAACGGGTTGCCCAATATACGGACCAATCTGCATCAGGAATTTGGCGCCCAACAAGTCTTAACCGAGATCTATCTCATCGGGGACACTGCTTCTCTACCGGTGGAGGATGTGGCACGGCTTCCCTGCGTGGAAAGGGTAATCCGGATCTCCGAGGAATATCGGATGCTTGGCCGCCACAAGGACGATCCCCGCGCTACCTTTTTTGAATACAACGGTGTTCGGTTTGGCCAAGATAATCTAAACATATTTGCCGGGCTCTGTGCCGTGGATAATCACGAGCATGCGGAAACCATGATGCGTAGCCTGCGTGATCATGGTCAACAATGCACGCGCATGGGTGCCTACAAGCCCCGTAGTAGCCCATATTCCTTCCAAGGTCATGGCAAGGAATGTCTGCCCTATGTATTTGAGTTGGCGGGCAAGTACGATATCAAAGTGATTGCCATGGAAGTTACACGGGAGGCCCATATTGAAGAAATTCGTACAGCCCTTGAGCAAACCGGTAATGCCACTGGCGTAATGCTTCAGATCGGTACCCGTAATACCCAGAATTTTGAGTTATTAAAGGCTGCCGGACGCCAAAAAAAATTCCCGGTACTCATCAAGCGCGGCTTTGGGATTACCCTGGAGGAATCCTTGAATGCCTCGGAATATCTGGCCAGCGAAGGTAATCGGAAGGTAATCTTTGGCCTAAGGGGCATGAAAACCAACATGGGGGATCCGCACCGTAACTTCGTGGATTTCGCCCACGTGCCGATTATCAAACGCCTGACACGCATGCCGGTGTGTATAGATCCTTCTCATTCCGTTGGCACGCGGGAGCGGGCGCCGGACGGATTGCTGGATGTATTTCATGTTACCGCCCAAGGCATCATCGCGGGCGCCAACATGATTCTGGTGGACTTTCATCCGGCGCCTCATAAGGCGTTAGTGGATGGTCCCCAAGCCCTGACCCTGGAAGAGCTACCGCTTTTTCTGAACGACGTGCAAATTGCGCGCCAGGCCTATGAAAAGCGATGCGAGTTGGTTGCGAAATCCGACGTCTAGGTGCCCTGCCTGTGTCGGCAAATTCGCAGTAAGGTAAAATACCTGCATCAGCCTCGTTCACCAGGAGCACCGTATGAACATCGCGAAAACCGTTGCGAGTTGGTTGTTGATAGCATGGCCCGCCGTAATGCCGGCCCAGGAGGCGGGCATTGAAAAATCCGCGCAACGTGCGACAGTAGTCGAGGCAGTGATGGTCGGGTCGCCCTCTGAACAAGCACAACAAAACCCATCAAGTAAAAAAGAATCTGAGGAAACCGAGGACGAGGAAGACGAAGACGAACCGGATTGCAAACGATAACCTGAAATTTTTCTGCATGAGTAAGACGGTCGGCGGTTTTTCCCGCCCCATTGGTTCCATCAAGCTACAATAAGGAGGAGTTTAAAATGAAAGCTAAGATTTTTCTTATTCCGGTAGTGCTGGTATTCGTGATTGCCTTGCCTGGCACCGGGTCGGCGGAGGAAATAGCCGTCAAGATCACCCCGGATATCGATAAGGTGGTGGTAAAACACGCCGGCAAGAAGGTAACCATCATGCGAAATCAGGATCAAACGGCGACGGTGCCTGCTGGTTTTGCCAAGACATCCCGCAAATGCCCGCCATTTTGTATTCAGGTTGCCAAGCTAGCGCCGGGAGTAGATACCATCGGCGAAGTGGAAATGTTGGACTATCTAAAAAAGATGAGCGACGGTGACAGCAGTATCGTCGTGATCGACTCCCGCACACCCGATTGGGTTCGAAGGGGCACCATTCCAGGCGCCATTAACATTCCATGGACCTCACTGAATCCTGCCAAGGGCGCCGATCCCATATCTATTGGCGAGATCATGGAAGGTACCTTTGGGGTTAAAGAACTGGAAGGGTTATGGGATTACAGTAACGCAAAAACGCTGGTACTATTTTGCAACGGTGCCTGGTGCGGGCAATCGCCGAACAATATCAAAAACCTGTTAAAGTTCGGCTATCCATCACACAAGATCAAATGGTACCGCGGTGGCATGCAAAGCTGGTCCAGCCTTGGCTTAACCACGGTCAAATAGCGCGTAACACGATCTGTTCTGTACGCCGGCCAAACCGGCGTGCAGAGCCTGTTTTTCAACTTCCGGTAGTGTCTAAGTTTGACGCTATTCGAAGCAGTAGCACAGAGAGGGACGTCCTACCCTCTTTGGCTTGTGGTTCAAACTGAGCCACTACCTGGCTCCCGCCGGATTTGCAACGAGGGTGCGCAAATAGCTAGCCAGCGCGGCAGTACAATCTTGCAAACGCTCTATACATTGAGCATTCTTGGTAAGCCCTATACAACCTTCCACGGCCGCCACAATAATAGTCGCAATCTGCGTGCTGTTTACTCCAGGCTGCATCTCGCCACTGTTTTTGGCGCGCTCCAATGCATTTACAAGGCCTGAGTGCCAATGCTGAAACACCCGGTCCAGACGTTGGCGGAATCCTTCGTCCAACGGTGACATTTCCTGTGCGAGATTATTCAGGGGACATCCCAGCGTAGTAACCGGATCACCGACAAGTTGGTCGAGGCATTCCACACGATCTATAATCGTCTTTAGCGGGTTTCGCGATTCGTTTAGCGGGCGAACCCACAGCTTTAGTACGATCTCTTCGATTACTTCTTCCACAACCGCGTAACCAAGTGCCAACTTGCTGGGAAAGTGGTAATACAACGCCCCTTTGGTTAGCCCGGTAGATTCGAGTACATCATTTAAACGCATGCCGTGGAATCCACTACGATGAATTTCCTTGAACGCAGCATGGAGTATCCGGGCCCGGGTCCGGCCCGCGTTGCGCTCGTTGTTAGACACAGTATTTAACGTCGTAGACATGATTGGTTTTTCCGCGAATCTGCTAATTCAGTACTGCTTTACCCTACCCCGCATATTGATACCTTCGGATGTCACCAATCCACAGCGTTGGAGATATACACTGCGCGGCAGGCGGCCAACACTGAAGTTAGGTATAATTCAGTCTTACTGGCGCCCCGTACAGCACTCGATCAATTGTTTTTCTTAGGGGGTTCCGTATTACCGGAGCACTTGACAGAGAACTCAGTAAGTTTATAGTGACATACCGACTACTCGGTATGCAACGGCCAACGGTCAGCATAGATCTGGTCGTTTTGTGCCCGTAAATTCTAGTTGATTCTTATAGTTGCGGCGTATTGTTCTGGAAATATCTACTCCGCAACCAGAGTACTTTCGTGAGTAATGGACCAATCAGGAGATCAACCATGTCAACCACAGCAGACGCACTAGGCAACGGTCAACTGGATCAGTTGATCAGCCAGAAGTTGGATGAAATGTTGCCGAAGAAATTGGCGGAGATCGACAGTGCGAAGACGCCGAGCATGGCGATCATTGCCACCAAAGGGACCCTGGACTGGGCCTACCCACCGTTTATTCTGGCCTCCACCGCAGCCGCGTTGGGCTGGGATGTCAGCATATTTTTTACTTTTTACGGGTTATTGCTGCTGAAGAAGAAGATCAAGGCACTCGTGAGCGGGTTGGGTAACCCGGCGATGCCGATGAAGATGCCGTTTGGGCCGCAATGGTTCCAGAATTTTGAATGGCCGATGCCAAACGTGGTGATGGCGGGCATCCCGGGGTTTGAGAACGTGGCCACGGGGCTGATGAAGATGACCTTCAAAAACAAGGGTGTGGCGACGGTTGATGAGCTGCGTTCCTTGTGTCTTGAGGCGGATGTAAAAATGATTGCCTGCCAAATGACGGTGGACGTGTTTGGTTTCAAGCGGGATGAGTTTATCCCCGAGGTCAGCGATTACGTCGGTGCCGCCCACTTCCTGCCGATCGCCAAAGACTGCGATATCTGCCTGTTTATCTAAGATAAAATGTTGTTATGGACGATGTCCGGCACATAAGCGTAGGCTGAATTAGTAACGGTACGTAGCGAGACAAGGTCGGTTCTGGCGGGTTGTTGGCGTAACCGTGGGGCTTGGGCCCCACAATATGCCATACTTACTGTGCAGGCCCAGGGACGGCAGGTTCAGTTAGCCGCTGTACTATTCGGGTTTGGTCGCGAAACTGATCGATCGTTCAGGCCTTACTTTCAAAGGCGCCTTTGGCGCCTTTTTCTTTGCGAAATAGGTAGATTTAGCAAATGGACCTAAGGAAGCGATTAATTACTAATTACTAATTATATGTCATTGCACCCCAAGAGTACTTCTCCAGGATGGCTCAGCCATCCTTCAGGGCGCGAGCGTAGCGCGGCAATCTCATAGTTTAGAATCAACCGCTTAGAGATTGCTTCGTTACCGAAGGGTATCCTTTAGGGCACTTTGTGCCTCGATGTTTGCTCCAGGCAGCATTCTACCTCCTGCGTCGCGTAACGCGCCTACTTTTGGTGGCCATGCAGTCGTCGCAATGACGACACATCAGAGCTTCCCTAAGCGGGCTGGTCGAGGTTAAGGCAAAAAAAGCCCCGGCCGGAGGCCGGGGCAAAAGCCCATGGCTGGGCGGGTAGGGGAAAAGTCCGTCCTTGGAGGTAGGCGGCGCGATTCCGGGCGACCTGGAGCCCGGTACCCGCGCCGTTCCTTTTCATCCCTGACCTTCTCCGCGAGGTGAAGCGAACGCGAAGAAGGAAAAGCATAATGCCACGTTTGGAAGA
>JAZFSS010000115.1:0-2282 GCA_036446275.1 Gammaproteobacteria bacterium
AGGCATCCCCGGTAACGGCGATGCAACGTGCCCATGGCACCCCACTGGGAGCGGTAGCTAGGCCAATTGGTGGTTTGCCCTAGCGCGGGGCTCAACCGGTTGGCGCGCAGCAATTGGCCGGATGCCTGTATGTGGCATCCGGAACACGAAAAGTTCAACTGACCCTGGCGCGCGAAATAGAATTGTTTGCCGGCGTTATAGGCTGCCAGGGCACGCGGGTCATCCTTGGGGATTACCACATTGGTAGGTTTGCCCCGTGACGTAAAGACCATGTAAGTCAGAATGTCCACGAGTTCACCCTTCCCATAGCGCAGTGGTTTCTCTGCATTTTTCTCCCGGCACCGGTTAATGGCTGCCGCCAGGGTGAGGACCTTGCCCAACTGCTTGTCCCACTGCGGATAATTCTGGGCGATACCGATACCACCGCTCGGAAAACAACCGGCGTAGCCCTTACCGTTCTTGAATGGTTTCTCAAACAGTTTTTTGCCGGAATCGATATACAACTCATAGGGTGGGAATTCCTCAATCGCCTCCCAGTTGGTGCGCAAAACGGGATCGATGGCATAGACGCCATTCGCGAATTCTTCAAATTTTACATCCGGGTAACGTTGACGAAAGAAGGCCTGAAAGGCTTGCAAATCTTGCTCGGGACCCGCCACGCAAACCGATGGCGCAGCCAGTAGCACGCCCAATACAGCGATCCACGCCAGGTTCTGCATTTGTCGCCGTCTGTTCACAAGGTCGGAATCAATATCATTTAATGCTGACTTCCGTGGCATCGCTGTCCCCTTTGTTGTCCACCCAGGATATCTGTATGGAATCACCAGCCTTGGCGCCGCGGAACTTAAAGGAAAAATACGGATTTTTCGATACACTTCGAGACCAGTTGGCTTTCATCACCTTGTTGCCGTTATGTTGGCAAATTACCTCCGTTATGTAGTGCGCCGGGATTTTCCCCCCGGTTTTTCTATTTTCGCGCAACCCGGTTTCCATTGGATGTCTGATTAACGCCCGGACCGTGGTAATACCACGCGCCAGTTTGACGCGCACCTTGATTGTGCCCTCTGCCATGGTCTACATCCTCTTTCGATGCTTGGATTCAGTCACTGCCGGTTTGCGCACGGGTTACCCGCCACAGCCACCAATGGTGACGATCACTTCCCGTTTGGCGCTATACAACTTACCGTCCGCCTTAATCAATACCACTACGTTGGAGGTCTTGTTCATCTTGATGCGGGTTGAGACGAAGGGCACTGCGCTAGCCGCCAACTCAAAGCTCGCCACCAGGGGAAGGGCATTTTGTTCTGCGATAATACTGATTGACTCTACATTTTTTAGGGTCGTCGAGACCTCCACCTGGACAACCGCACCGTCTTCGGCAATCTCCGGCGCCTTAATCTTGATGGCACTGCTCTCCGTCACGCCGTTACCGTTAAATAATGCCTTGATCGCATCGTCGACTGTTTCGGCGCTAAACGCCTCTTTGGGCCACACTGCAAGCGCCAGTTGCGGGGTCAAAAAGCCGGCGCTCGCGAGGGCCCCCAATGAGCCCTTTAGCAACATTCTGCGTTTCCTATCTGTATTCATGGGTTACGGTCTCCTGGGCGACGACAGGGCCTGATTACAAAGACCACAGGTACTCGACAATCTTGCTGATCTCGGCATCGCTGAGAATCATGTGGCGTCCGAACGGGGGCATAATGGATTCCGGGATCCTTAATCTGGGGTCCCAGATCTGGGTCCATAGAGCCGCCTTGGATGGAAAGCGAGCCTGCATCGATATTAGAGGTGGCCCCAAGTTTCCTGGGCCGACCCCGTCGCCCATCATGTGACAGGCCAAACAATTGCCTTTTTTCCCGTCAAAAGCCAGCTCTTTTCCTGCACGGGCGGCATTGGATCCGGCAATCGCCGGGTATTTGGCGGTTATCGCTCCGAAGGCCACGGCCCCAGCATCCCTCGCGGCGCCTACTGCTCCCGTCATCAAGGTCGGGACTTTGGCGTTTTCCGCCTTGGCTTGGGTATAGGCCAACTCTCCTTCGCGTTTAGCCTTGCCGGCCAATAGGACCGCTTGATTTAAGTCACCCTCTTTTGCGGCCGCCCGGGCCTTTTTTAAGAGCTTTCGGCTGTTGCGCCACTCGCCGCCCGCTGCCGACGCCTTATCGAGGGTCGCCGTCGCCTCGCGAATCAACTGCTCCACTTCCGATGCCGTAGTGGCGTTGGCATCGCCGGCAAGTAACGCCGCTACCAGTAATGCGGTCCATAGGGCGGTTCCCATGATTGGA
>JAZFSS010000116.1:0-2509 GCA_036446275.1 Gammaproteobacteria bacterium
GGCCAGGCAATCCACGAAGTTCATGCCCTGAACGGGATCCCCGCCAACGCCGATGCAGGTACTTTGCCCCAAACCACAACGAGTGGTCTGATGTACCGCTTCATAGGTAAGCGTACCGGATCGGGAGATGATCCCGATACAACCTGGGCTATGAATGTTCGCTGGCATAATACCGATCTTGCAGGCGCCCGGGGTGATGATTCCCGGACAATTGGGACCGATCAAGCGGGCACCGTACTGTTTGAGGGCACCCTTAACCCGCACCATATCCAACACCGGGATACCCTCGGTGATACACACGATTAACTGAATACCCGCATCCGCGGCTTCCAGGATGGCATCCGCGGCAAAGGCCGCCGGCACATAGATCATGCTCGCCGTTGCGCCGGTTTGCCGCACCGCTGCGTCGACGGTATTGAATACCGGCAAATCCAAATGCTGCCGGCCGCCTTTGCCCGGGGTAACACCCCCAACCAGCCGAGTGCCGTAATCCAAGGCCTGTTGTGAATGAAATGTCCCTTGCTTGCCAGTGAATCCCTGGCAAATAACCCTGGTATCAGCACTAATCAATATGCTCATTAGTTCTCCACTCGACCTTTAGGGTGCAAAAAAATCGGTAGTGGCTCAGCTTGTAACAGGCCGAATAAATTCGGCCCTACAAAGAACGGTATTGTAGGGCGGAATTTACTTGTGCCCGGCGCTTTTACGGGTATTCCGCCAGACCAATTTGACGCCAAACTGAGCCACTACCAAAAAATTACGCAAAAAACTTTGTGGTGAATTCATGTCTTTAAGGGCAGGCGCTAATTAGTACTGCGGTCACGCCACTGTCGCGCGGCGGCAACCACTTCAGTCGCGGCCTCCGTTAGCTCCGTCGCACTAATAATGTTCAGGCCGGAATCCGCCAACAATTTTCGGCCCAAATCAACGTTCGTCCCCTCCAGGCGCACCACCACGGGAAGTTTCACGCCAACTTCCCGCACCGCCTGAATGATACCTTCGGCGATCAAGTCACAGTGCACAATGCCGCCGAAAATATTCACCAATATTCCATTAACCTTGGCATCCGATAAAATAAGCTTGAAGGCCTCGGCAACCCTTGCTGCCGTCGCCGTGCCGCCTACGTCGAGGAAGTTGGCGGGCTCGCCACCTTGCAGTTTGATCAGGTCCATGGTGGCCATAGCCAAACCGGCGCCGTTAACCATGCAGCCGATGTCGCCGTCTAGAGTGACGTAATTGAGTCCGTGTTCCCGTGCTGCACGCTCCTTTTCTTCCTCTTGACTGGTATCGCGCATTTGGGCTAGCGCCGGATGCCGAAACAGCGCGTTATCATCCACATTCACCTTCGCGTCCAGTGCGATCAACTGATCATCATGAGTAATTACCAATGGGTTAATCTCCACTAGATCGATATCTCTATCCATGACAAGCCGGTACAAACCATCAAGAATCCGACCAAAGATCTTCATTTGCTGGCCTTCCAGCTCTAATTTAAATGACAGCTTCCGGCACTGGTAAGCCTGCAGTCCCACAATGTTGTCTATGGCTTCGGTATAAATTTGCTCGGGCTGCTCGGCAGCCAGCCGTTCGATATCCACGCCGCCGATGCCGGAGGCCAGGATTGCGACCCGCTCCCGGTTACGGTCCACCAGTAGACTGACATAGATTTCCCGGGCGATAGCGACCGGCAGCTCCACTAGAACACTGTGGATGGGCAGGCCTTGGGGCCCGGTCTGGACCGTTATCAGCCTTTGTCCCAGCAAGGAGCTGGCAGTCTTTTCAACATCTTCCAATTTCTCTACTAATTTGACCCCGCCGGCCTTGCTCCGCGCCCCGGAGTGTACTTGCGCCTTGACCATCCACTGCTTCCCTCCCAAAGCCTGCGCAGCTTGCACGGCCTCTGCCGCGGTAGTGGCAAGGCGGTATTCAGGCACCGGTATATCGAACTGGCTGAATAATAATTTGGCCTGATATTCGTGAACATGCATAGCGATGATCCTTTGCAGGCCGACTATTGTGAGTTATCCGGAACGGCCGCGCAAAATTATTCGGGGACAGCATTCAATTCTGTCCCCATTAATACTCAACCCCTTGCACCCAATACGAAAAACTCCGACACTACCTTGTTATGTTTTCCTTTCGCTCCTTAGTCCTGATCGCTGCGGTGTGGCTGCTGGTCTATGGCATAGTACGACTGCGACGGGCGAAACGATCCCCGGCGCAACAACAAGCATTAACCACCAAAATGGTCCGCTGTCACTATTGCGGGCTGTATGCGCCTGAAGAAGAAGCCGTGGTGGCCGATAAGCGAACGTACTGCTGTAGCGAACACCGGGATCAGGATATCGGCGTGTGACGCCGGACTCATCTCGACACTGGCCAATGGAGTAACATGCAAACTATAGAGGCGCCCTACCCGGACCGTACTGCCGCGAACCCGCCCCGTAACCGCATCGATTACAGCGCCTGGAAATCGCTGCGGCTTCTTACCGTTTACCGTGTCATTCTC
>JAZFSS010000117.1:0-14788 GCA_036446275.1 Gammaproteobacteria bacterium
CGCTCAATCCCGGTGATTTGAGCATCGGGCCGGTAAGTCCGGGTAAGCGGGTCGTCCACAACGGTAATGAGCGGGATTTCGAGCAAAAATATTGGGGGTTCGGGGTCGAGTACTTTAACAAACCCTTCGAGAACCTGGGCCAAATTCGTTTTGAAGCGGAATATCAAAAGCAGGAAGGCTTGATCTTCGACGGTCCCCAGTCCCCAGCGGTTGAGGCCCATAAAGACGTCAGCGGTTTTTCAAGCATATTGTACGATTTCGATGGCGACAACGAAGGATGGTATGTGGATGTTGGCTACGATATACATCGGCACCTGGGTCTGAAAAGGCGTACCACACTTAACCTGCGCTATGACGTACTCGATCGGAATAAGGGCAATGAGGCGAGGGAGGCTAATTGGAGGATCTGGACACTGACTGGAGAGTATTTTCTCCACAAGAATACGCGCTTGACTATGACTTATCAGTGGCGGGATGTTTCCGCGGATGAACGTGTCGGAGCTGCCAAGACCAACGGCAACGCAGTCTTAAAGCAGTTGGATCAACGTGTGGGAATACAGTTGACCTATGTTTTTAATAACGTGTTTGTGAGATAGGGTCGACTAACCAGCTTATCGAACTCTCGAACCATAATAACAAGAATACTGGCTGCGCTAGCGCGCCCAACTAAGTCTACAAGTTGATAGGCACCCACCTCTCTTCGCAGTAATCGAAACTGACCCACTACCCTTTTTCCTTAGCATCCTACTCCCTGCGCTGTCGGTGTATATGTTGAAATACAAGGATTCACTGTGAGAGTTTGTAGAATTGCGCCTTGACATAACGTCCATTATAACATACAATATATCTATTATCGTCCATAATATTATACTTTATATGAAAAAGAGCCGCCAAAATTCGATGCCACCAATCCCGGTCCAACGGGCCTTGCGCAAACTCGGGCAGGATATCCGTGACGCCCGGCTCAGGCGGCGCATTCCCACGGCCATCATGGCAGAGCGGGCGTCTATCAGCCGCACCACCCTGGGCAAGGTGGAAAACGGCGATGCCGGTGTGTCCATGGGGAACTATGCCGCTGTGCTTTTCGTGCTGGGCATGGCCGAGCGGCTGGGTGATCTGGCAGATGTCACGACCGATACGGTGGGTCTTGAGCTGGAAGAGGAACGCCTGCCCCAGCGGATTCGCCGGACGCGCAAGCGGCGTACGCATACCGGTAAAACATAATGGATACGGAAGTGCTTGCGTATGTAGACCTTGACGGCGTCCCGCTACTGGTGGGGCGACTGTGGGCGCGCGTGCGCAAGGGCAGGGAAAGCGCAACTTTCGAATATGATCCGGGTTGGCTAGAGTATGCCGACCGCTTTTCCCTCGAACCGGCTCTGACCCTCGGTCCGGGTCCCTTTCATACGCCTTCGCGTAAACCATTGTTCGGCGCTATTGGAGATTCTGTTCCCGACCGTTGGGGACGCGTGCTCATGCGCAGGGCCGAACGGCGGCGCGCGGAGCGGACAGGCGAGACACCGCGCACCTTAATGGAGATCGACTTTTTGTTGGGAGTTAATGATGAAGCTCGCCAGGGCGCGTTGCGTTTCACCACGCAGGAAGGCGGACCGTTTATTGCCGCCCATAAGGTTGCTCGTATACCGCCGTTAATAGACCTACCACAGTTGCTGTCGGCAGCGGAACATGTGGTCGGCGACACGGATAGCAACGAGGATTTGCAGCTACTGCTGGCCCCTGGATCGTCACTGGGTGGCGCCCGTCCCAAGGCGTCGGTCCGGGACCGGGACGGACATTTGGCGATTGCCAAGTTTCCCCACAAAGACGACGAGATCAACACGGTTCGGTGGGAGGCGGTCGCCCTGACACTGGCGGCAAAAGCCGGTATCCCCGTACCGGAATGGCGGCTGGAAACCGTAGCTGACAAACCTGTACTCCTGCTACGCCGGTTTGATCGAGAAGCGGGCAAACGTATTCCATTTCTTTCCGCCATGAGTATGCTCGGAGCCAGCGACAACGAAACACGCAGTTATCTTGAGTTCGTCGACGCGTTACGCCAGCATGGCGCCGCACCGAAGGCAGACATGTATGCCCTGTGGCGACGCATGATTTTTAACATTTTGATCTCTAATACCGACGACCATTTGCGCAACCACGGCTTTCTCTATGGTGGCCCCGACGGTTGGCGTCTAGCACCTGCCTATGACCTCAACCCAGTGCCTACGGATATCAAGCCTAGAGTGATGTCAACGGCCATCGACTTCGATGACACCACCGCTTCACTGGAACTGGCGATGACGGTGTCAGGCTATTTTGAATTAGATGAAGGGGATGCCCGCGCCGTCGCCACCGACGTCGGTCAGGCGGTCGGAACATGGCGCAAAGCAGCAACCCACCTGGGACTGACATCTAACGAGATTGATCGCATGGCTTCGGCCTTTGAGCATGCGGATTTAGAATTGGCGCTCGCTGCGCCTGCCTGATCGTAGAGGACAACCGATGGCGAAACCCCAGACTAAAAAAGAAAAAGCAGTAGACGACAAACTGCTTACCCTTCCTCCTAAGATTGGAAGGGTCATAATTGAGACCGGGGCGGTCATGTCTTGCCGTCTGCTGGGAACCGATGGGTTTGTTACTTTCTGCCGCGAACGTGGACTTTCTATCGATCGGGAACGCCTCGGATTATTTGCGCCGGCCTGTGCCGGTTTCCACGACGCATTTTTAGGATCATCACCCGCTCATTGCGTGTATTCCGGAAAGTTTTCAGTACCCGGGCACGGAGTGACTCCACGCGTTTCACGTCTTCCGGTGGCGCATGCCGGTTGATTTCAATTGCCAAATAGGGGCTGCGTTTCCATTCGCTGCCGAGCAGCCAATCGAAGTTGCTTTTTTTATTGGTTGGGCCGCGTTCCATAATGGGTCGTCCACTGTAATAGCGAACCATCTGACTGTTGGTAAAAATGCCGGCATCGGCAGGAATATTTTCCTGAATCCATACTCCGGCTTGCCGCAAGTAGGTTCGGTGTGATCCTTTCGTAGTAATCAGCCCGTCTCCAGTCATGAAGATCAGCACTACCAGTACCACGGGAAATGCGCCCTTCCATGCCGGCGACAAACTGCGTCTTGCGATCCACTGATCATGCAAAGAAGCAAGCACGAATGGTGTCATGGTAAGTAAGGTGAGTACGAGCGGTACGATATATCGGCTGGAGATAAAAAATTCTCTGATAAGAAACACCGTAACGACAGAGATATTTAGAATAACCAGCCAAACCAGGATCACGACAGATCCGGCTGGGGGGTTAAACCGCGCCCGCAACCTCGGGACAAAGGGTAATATGCAATACAGCGGTGTCAGTGTGCGTACGATTTTGTCTACCATTATTACGATCAACGCTGTGTATATTACCGGTAACGCGTAGTCGTCGGACCAAGGAGTCAAAACGTTGTAGCGTACTACCTCGGCTTTTTGGTGCAAGTCAGTTGCAAGCCCGTTCCAAAGCATGTTGAGACGGTTGCCGGGTTCGTGCAGGCGGCCTGCCCAGCTGGTGAAAAAATCCGGTTGTAACAGGGACAGCGCCAACAACAGTGCTACTAGAATCAATAGAACCGTATTGGCTTGCAGGAACAAGACGGCTCGTGGGGCTGCCTGTTGCCTGGGCGTTACCATAAAAGCCATGGGCAGCAGAAATAAAAAGACCAAGCCCTCTATTCTGAAAAGAGTGGCTGCCGTTATGGTTATTCCCCACGCTATGGCGTATTTCCATCCAGGGTTCTGGTAGTAGCGGAACAGAAATAGTACGGACGCCAGATATAAGGCCCAGTAGCCATGGTCTCTAATGATTTCTTCGCGGGAATCATTGATATAGGGATGAAACAAAATCACGAAAGCGGCGATGAGCAGTGTCTTGCGGTCCGCTCCGAAGTCACGTACCAGAGTCAAAAACGTAAAAGCGAGTGCCGCCAACAAAGTGGCGTCAAGTAATTGCGCGGATGCCTCCAAATTAATTCCGGAACCCTTGCTGATCAGTGCTATCAGCCAGGAGTAGACCGGCCAATTATATAATTGGTAGGCACCATTCCAATCACCTTGCAGTATCCGGCCTGCGGTGGCTACGTAGATAATTCCGTCATTGTTAATGGTTTCGGAAAAATATATCGCCCATAGAGACAACAATAGGCTGATGAGAACCGCGGGGATTCTAATATCGAGATCAAGTCTGGATAGCATGATAGTCAATAAGTATGGGTTCTTCCCTACATCGAGTGGGTGGTTTTTTGCAATATTCTGCTCTTTCAAACCCCGTCATTCCGGCGTATGAAACTGTGTGAAAACTCGTCGTCACTCCGGCGGAAGCCGGGGTCCAGAAGACGCGCAGCAGAAAAATCAAAGAGATCTGGATGCCGGATCAAGTCCGGCATGACGTCACATTTACCGTCATTCCGGCGTAGGCCGGAATCCAGGTTACCATCACATTTCCGTTAACCGAGCTGATCACAATACGTCATCATACAGATCTTGCCACTGAGGATTACTCTCCTCAATGATCTTGATCTTCCATGCTCGCTTCCAGTTCTTAATCGCCTTTTCCCTGCGAATAGCGGACTCCATCGATGCATGCACCTCATACCAAACCAAGGTTTTCACGCCATATTTATTGCTAAACCCTTCTACCGTACAGCTTTTGTGTTCCCAAACCCGTTTTACTAGATTGGAAGTTACACCCGTATATAATGTTCCGTTTCGCTTGCTGGCTAAAAGGTATACACACGGCTGTCGCCCCATACCGGCCTCCCTGCTATTACACCTGGATTCCGGCTGGAGCCTGTGCCCGCGAAGGCGGGTACCGGAATGACGGGGCCACAATAACTTACCCACCCCATTTGGGGAAGAGCCTAAATATACAATGATTCCCTTTGTAATCGCTGATCCGCTATTGTTTGCCGTGTTCTTTGTGTAGATGAAACTAATATCATGGCCCGTTATCTGCTCAATATCGAGAAGCCTGTAAGCCTTCTCAGCGGGACAAGCGGTCCGCAGGAGGGATTTGAGAATATTTGGGCGCAGCTGCCTCAGTTCGAGCGGGGCAGCGCTTGGACTTTCCTGCCCGGTGACGGCGGATTGTTTCTTAAGGGTCAGATCGAACCGTTCAGCCTTCGCCCCAAACTTCTAACTCGCCGCAAACGCATTCTCCGTGAACGAATAAGACTCGGTTGGATGCAAGCGCGGGGATTGCCGGTGCCGGAAGTCGTCGCGTGGGGTGCAGAGTACAAGTGGGGATTGCCGACGCGTACATTTTTGCTGCAACGAAGGGTAATGAATGCACCGGATTTACAGCACTACCTATCGGATGTGGAGAGGGTGAAAAATAGCAATATCAAAGTATTACAGGAATTGGGCCATAGCGTTCGCCAGTTACATGGTGCCGGACTTGCTCACCGCGACCTATACCTGAGAAATATTCTTGTAGCAGTACGCTCCGGCCGGCAACAACTAATTTTCATAGATTGTCCGCGGGCCGAGCGCAGGCGTTACTGGCCCAGGGCCGGTTTTCTGCGGCGCGCCGATCTTTACTCGGTAGCGCGTGATGCCTTGAAACATGGCGTTTCGTTACAAGAAATAGAAACGTTTTTACAAGCGGCGGGCGAGACCAATCCGCAGCCAGTGATTGAACATGCGCAACGGGCTTACCAATTGGGGCAAGCCCGGCCGCTACGTTCCAATATCTGGCTGATGTTTGGAATTTAGTTAAACCGCCAAGAACGCCCGACTGCAGGGAGAAGGTGAGACCGGGACCCGGTCGAGAGGCTGGCCTGGGCCATGCAGGAGGTAGAGCACCAAAAGTAGGCCCCTTGGAGGGGCCAAAAGTAGGCGCTTTACGCGACGCATGGAGCAGTTGCCGAAAGAAAAAACTTTTAAAAAAGTTTGGATACAATTTAACGGTTTTTTAACTGGATTATTAAGGCGTACCAGAACTACTTGTTAAATTGACTTTGATTCCTTTTCTGGATTTCATTCTACAAATCTTTTTTCGTCAACTGTTGGCGTTTGATGCGCCGAGGTTTCTGAGCATATAAACCGGTCTCGCCGGGGGGGCGGGTCTTAAAGCGCCGGTGTACCCAATAATACTGTTCCGGTGCTGTACGTATCTGTTTCTCCAGTAGTGCATTAATGGCGCTGGCATCGGCTTGCAAATCTTTACTGGGGAAATCAGTCAATGGCGGGTCGATGTAGAGTTCGTATCCCCTGTTTGTCGCAAGTCGCACGACCCGGAACGGCACCACTTTTGCGCCGGTTATGCGTGCCAGCCGGGACGTCGTGGTGAGCGTGGCCGCCGGCATGCCAAAAAACGGGGCGAAGATGCTGTGTTTAATCCCTGGGTCCTGATCCGGTGCATACCAGACAATATTGTTGTCACGAAGTGCCTGGATTAATGCGCGGATGTCATAGCGGTGAATAGCTTGCTCAAAACGATGCCGGCGCGCCTGTTCCATGAACCGGTGAAATACCGGGTTGCGAAATTCCCGGTAGGTAACACACATAGGAATATGTTGAACCAATAATCGGCCAGCGATCTCGAAAGAGGTAAAATGACCGGTTAACAAGATAACACCCTTGCCTTTTTCCAGCGCCCCACGCAGATTATCAAGACCGGTGATGTGAGATAGTGGCGCTACCTTTTTGTCGGAGGCCCACCAGCAGAGTGCCATTTCCAGCATGCTGATGCCAATTGCTTGAAAATTCCTTTTTACTAATGCCTGGGATTCCGCGGGGCCAAGATCGGGGAAACACAAGGCCAAGTTGATTTCCGCTATCTTGCGCCGGTAAGGCACCAGTATTCGAAGGATGCCGCCAAGCCAACGGCCAAGCCAAACAATAACCGGATAAGGCAACAGCACAACGAGACGCAACAGCCCGCATAAGATCCAGGATGGCCAGTGCCGTAGTGCCGATAGTGATGAGCGGGGACGATTCAACTTCACAGTAATTAGCGATATAGCTCAGTTAGCTTCAGCAACAGGTTGCAGTATCGGCAATAGTACACTAGCCTAAATTCTTCTATACTAAGGCAAATATCGGTGTATTTGAAAAGAGAGGGGATTAGTCGTGCCGAATCCAGATACTGCATCTTCTGCCGGAACATCCAGATACCAAGAGGCCAGCGCATCGAATACCTATGAGGTGACCCGCGCTGACCTGCCGCTGCATTGTCCTCTGGAAGGCATGAGCCTATGGAACTCGCATCCGCGCGTGTATCTGCCCATCGAAGCAAGCGGTAATGCTAAGTGCCCTTATTGTGGTGCGGACTACGTTTTGAAGGATTGAACGGCCGGCTCTGTTCTTTCACGTTTCTTGAACCCGGGGGGTATCAGCCTGTGACTTCATTGGTCGCATGGTGCTTGTTCGATGGCAAGCCTGGTCATGAGAATCAAGTGATGGGTTTGGTTAATGCCCTGGGGAGTTTGATTTCTCTCAATCCCTATTTTTTTGAAGCTCGAACTTCAATACTGAATTGGACCCTTGGCCGGTTTCCGCCCGGACACACCTTACCTGACCCGGATTTATTAGTCGGTGCCGGTCATGGTACCCATATTCCTCTCATTACAGCGCGCCGTGTGCGAGGCGGACGTATCGTGTTGTTGATGAATCCAAGTTTACCCACGGCTTGGTTTGACATGTGCATTATTCCCGAACATGACCAGCCTCGGCCTGCGTCCAACATATTACTAAGTCGTGGCACTTTGAGCAGGATTCGTCCGTGCCCGCAACAACACGACAAGCGTGGTCTTGTTCTGATTGGTGGCCCGTCACGGAATTATGTCTGGTCTGATGTCTCTGTAATCGAACAGGTGCGTAATGTTATAAGAGCAAATCCCGATTGGCGTTGGACGCTGACTACTTCGCGGCGTACGCCTTTGTCATTCTTGCAATGTCTCCACACCGGCAGTGGCGCTGCAAATGAGAATTTGGAACTACCGGATATGGCATTGGATATAGTTACTTGGCCTGATACAGGTCCGGAGTGGGTATTTGAGCAATTGCGCGAGGCACGTCGGGTATGGGTAACGGAGGAAAGCGTTTCCATGGTTTATGACGCGCTAACAGTCGGTGCCGAAGTCGGCCTTATCTCGGTGCCAAAGAGTCGTTCCGGCCGAGTAGCGAGGGGCGTGCAACGGCTGGTGGAAGATGGCTTGGTGATGCCCTTCGAATGTTGGCGACAAGGTCAAGAATTACGTCCGCGTACGGAGACATTTGATGAGGCCGCGCGCTGTGCCCTATGGGTTCGTGATCAGTGTCTGAGCGACCATTAACCGTGGTTCAGATAGTGCCCGCCATGGAGGTCGGCGGAGTTGAGCGGGGGACCCTGGACGTAGCTAATGGACTTGTGCAACGCGGGCACCGCTCCATTGTCATCTCCGCCGGTGGGCGGCTAACACCGTTTCTTGCAAGAGCGGGAAGCGAGCATGTGCAATGGCCTATCGGTGCAAAGACGCCCTTGAGTCTGCGCTGGGTCGGCCGTTTACGGCGCTTATTACGGGAGCGTCATGTAGATATTCTACATGTCCGGTCCCGCCTGCCCGCATGGATTGGCTACCTTGCCTGGCGTGGTATGAAAGTGGACCAGCGACCCGGGTTTGTAACAACTGTCCACGGCTACTATAGCGTGAATCCCTATAGCAAAATCATGTGCAGGGGTGAACGGGTTATCGCCGCGTCCGCCGGCATAAAGGAATACATTCAAGAGCGGTACCCCAAAGTGCCCGAAGAGCGGATACGCTTAATACCCCGGGGTGTAAATCCATCCCACTTTCCTTGGGATTACCGTGCCCCGGAACAATGGATGATGAATTGGTACCGGCAGTACCCAACTCTGGAACAGAACTACGTGGTAAGTTTGCCGGCACGTCTGTCACGCTGGAAAGGACAGGAAGAATTTATCCGCATTGTTGCTGAACTAAAGAATCGTGGTATCCCCGTACATGGCCTATTGATTGGTGGTGCCCATGCAAAGAAACGTGCTTACGAACAGAAACTGCGTCGACAAGTGGCGGCAGCAGGGCTTACTGAAGATATCTCCTTTGTGGGCCATCGAGATGACGTACGGGAAATCATGTCAATTTCTGACGTGGTGCTATCCCTTTCTACCGACCCCGAGGCCTTTGGCCGTACTACGTTAGAGGCCCTAAGCCTGGGACGCCCGGTGGCTGGCTACGATCATGGTGGTGTTGGTGAGCAACTCCAGGCAGTGTTGCCGGCAGGTCAGGTGCCGGTGGGAGACTGGCAAGGCATGGTGCAGCTGTTGATCGGATGGAGCAAGTCCCCGCCCGAGGTGCCGCGGCATCATCCTTTTACGTTGGGAGTCATGTTGGATTCTACGTTGGAAGTCTATAAGGAATTAACGGCAGGGGGCAGGGGGCCGGGGACTGGCGAAAACCTTATATAACTTTGCGTCTACACTTTTCGCCTCCAGCCTCCAGCCTATTCTCTTTCCTCCTGCTGAAACCGTTCCCGCGCCTTGGCAATGCGGATAAACCGTTGGAAGGCGTACATGTAGCTGATTACGATGCCATCGATTCCGTTCACGAATTCCCGCCGTAGCAGATAAGACTTTAAAAACGCTAACGGTGGCAACAATAACAATCCCCACAGCGTTGGACGGCGATCCGACTGAAATAATGTTTCCGCCTGCGCGCTGGAATAGCGGTTTACCTTGTCGACGTGATGGCTCAGAGACCGGAAGGAACGATGTAATACAGATTCTTTCAAGGTTCCGATGGAACCTGTTCGCACCGTTACTGAGTCATGTACCGGGTGGTCCCGGAATCCGGCGTAACGCTGGTTATAAAGTCTCACCGGCCGGTTGCTGATAGTCCATGGGTGCCCTTGTGTTTGGAAGGGGTAGACCGGAAGTATGGGTAACCGGTACGCGATACAGGGAGGCTCGCCGCCTTGAAATAGCGCAGCAATTTCCGTCCGTAGGCCGTCACTTATTTCTTCGTCCGCATCGATGTTCAAGATCCAGTTATTGCCGCACTGAGACTCCCCGAACACCTTTTGAGAGCCGTATCCCCGCCATTCCCGGAACAGCACTCTAGCACCCAAAGACTTCACTACGCTCACGGTTTCATCCGTGCTTCCGCTATCGATCACCACGACTTCCGCGACCCAGTTTTGCACACTGGTTATACACTTGGTAATACGGTCCGCTTCATTACAGGCGATAATGAATACAGATACGGGTAGCCGGGCCGACGTTTCTGATCTTGTGTCGTTCACTGGCACGGCCGCAGCAGATTGCGTAGTTGCGCCAATCGCAACCGCAGTTGTGACTGCAGGCGTGTCCTTTGACGGTTACGCACTATGCCAACAGTACGTTTTTGATCAGCCTTGTCAACACCGATAAATGAAAGAATCTCTTCAACGCCTTGCTCGGAATCCAACGCCTGTTCCGTTCGCCACTTCCGTACGTTGCGTGGAAACTTTTCGCACAAAAAATTCACCTGCTGATAATAATCGTCCCAATACAGGCCTATCGCCTCCTCCATGTCTAATGTATCGTATTTTGGGAAACAGGGGTCTCGTCTATGGTCCCGTTTCCATTTTCTCCCATCATGTTCCAGCCAATGGTTCTTTCGCCCTTTCATCTTGGCAATAAAGCTTTGCACGGTTGCTGCCCGGTCTCTTTCCAGGCAAATGAATTTTGCCGATGGAACTTGCTGTAATACAGCCGCTACATAAGGGAGCCAGCTATTAGCGATGTCCCCCACAATGTCTGCACGACGCCGGCTTATCTGACTGAGTTTCTTTGCAAGAATTCGTGGCGAAAGCTGCCACGGTAACAGCGGATATTGCTCATGTGTGATGCTGGTACCGGGTTGCTGATTCAGTAACGCGCACAGTGAAGCCGTTCCACAACGCCCGGTCCCCATACCAACAACCACTTGTTTGTGCATTAACTTGTCCGGTAGCTAACTAAAATGGTCGTGGCACGGTGTGTTAGAAGCCACGTAGTTCTCTGGATGTTGAAACGGTATTCTACTCTATCGTGATCACTGGAAAGCGGGCACCAAAAGTAGGCGCCCTTAGGCGAAAGTAGGCCCCTTGAGGGGCCAACAGTAGGCCCTTTGAGGGGATGTCGGAGGTTACGCCTGTGTTATGATTTCATTTCCCCATCGCGGTATTGATTATGTCTCCGTCTTCGATAAAGCCCACAATCCCGTCCTTTGCTCAGGCACGAGTGCTGGTGGTAGGTGACGTGATGTTAGACCGTTACTGGTATGGCGCGGCCACACGCATCTCCCCGGAGGCGCCCGTGCCCGTGGTGCATGTCACTGATTCGGAGGAACGTGCCGGCGGTGCCGGCAATGTTGCCCTTAATGTATCGACACTCGGCGCCCGCGCCGTGGTTATAGGGTTAATTGGAACCGATGAAGCCGGCGATAAGTTGATACATTGCATGGATGACGCCGGCGTCGCGCACCGATTACAACGGCTTGTCGACACACCTACGGTGACCAAATTGCGGGTCATTAGCCATAACCAACAGCTCATTCGTCTTGACTTCGAAGATGGATTTTCCGGCTATGGAGCGTCGGAGTTGCTGTCTCATTTTCGTGCAGAGCTAAAGAATTGCGATGTCGTGGTGTTATCCGACTATGGTAAAGGCACATTGGAATCGGTGCCGGCGCTAATTACCGAAGCCGTGCGCGCCAACATTCCGGTTTTAGTGGACCCCAAGGGCAATGACCTTTCCCGTTATGCGGGCGCCTCGGTAATCACCCCCAATCTTGCCGAATTAACATCGGTCATGGGGGGCTTCTCCGACGAAACAGAGCTGACGCAAAAAGGTCAGGAGTTAATGGATCGGCATGATTTTGGCGCCTTGCTGATAACCCGTGGCGAACATGGCATGACGCTATTGCAGGCAGGACAGCCGGGACTTCATCTGCCTACCAGTGCACGTGAGGTATTTGATGTGACCGGTGCGGGAGACACGGTGATTGCTACATTGGCAGCGGGGCTGGCGGCGGGACAAGATTTATCCATGGCTACGGCTCTCGCCAATACTGCCGCTGGGATCGTAGTGGGAAAACTGGGGACGGCTACGGTTTCTATTCCGGAACTGCAGCGCGCATTGCAGTCTACCTTCAAGGTTGATCACGGGGCTGTCAGCGAGCCGCAATTATTGGATGCAGTACACGACGCCCGTGCGCGGGGGGAGCGTCTAGTGGTAACCAATGGTTGTTTCGATATCCTGCACGCGGGACACGTTGCCTATCTCGCGGAGGCCCGCAAATTGGGGGACAGGCTCATTGTATTAGTGAATGACGACAACTCGGTGCGCCGCTTAAAAGGCGACGGTCGCCCGGTCAATTCACTGGAGCAGCGCATGGCCGTACTGGCTGCGTTAGAGAGCGTGGACTGGGTAGCGTCATTTTCGGAAGACACGCCGGAACGGGTGATATGCGCGGTTACCCCCGATTGCTTGGTAAAGGGCGGCGATTACCGCCCCGAAGATGTGGCCGGCCATGATTGCGTAGTCGCAAACGGTGGCAAGGTGGTCGTGGTTGGATATCAGGAAGGCTACTCAACCAGCGGCATTATTGATGCTATTAAAAAAAGCGGCAATGAGGTATTACCGCATTTCAATAAAAAGAAAGCAACATGATCGTCGTAACCGGTGGTGCCGGATTTATCGGCAGTAATTTGGTATCTACGCTTAACCAGAACGGTCGGAGCGATATCCTGGTGGTCGATGATCTGACTGATGGCGCCAAGTTCCGTAATTTGGCCGACTGCGAAATTCAGGATTACCTCGACAAAGACGACTTTCTTGCGCGCATACAGGCGAATCAGGATTTCGGCAATGTGGAAACGGTGTTCCATCTTGGTGCCTGTTCTGTGACTACGGAGTGGGATGGGCGCTATATGATGCGCAATAATTACGAGTACTCCAAGCAACTGCTGACATTTTGTTTGCAGCGGGAAATTCCCTTCCAATATGCGTCCTCTGCCGCCGTGTACGGCACGGGTACCGAATTTCAAGTGGCCCGTAAATACGAAACGCCGCTAAATCCATACGCGTATTCCAAATACCTGTTCGATCAGATGGTGCGTCGCCTGTTACCGGGCGCGGCAAGCCAAATAGCCGGTTTGCGGTATTTCAACGTGTACGGTCCCAGGGAACAGCATAAGGGATCCATGTCCAGTGTAGCTTGCCACTTTAACAATCAAATACGCGATGGCGGCGTCGTAAAGTTGTTCCGGGGCAGCGCAGGTTATGGGGATGGCGAGCAGCGCAGGGACTTTATTTACGTTGGAGATGCAGTGGACGTGAACCTATGGTTTCTTGAACATGGCGAACAATCGGGGATTTTTAACCTGGGGACGGGTTGTAGCCAAAGTTTCAATGATGTTGCCCGCGCAGTGATCCAGTGGCATGGCCGTGGAGAAATTGAGTACATTCCTTTTCCTGAACATTTGCAGGATTGTTACCAGAGTTTTACCGAGGCGGATATCGCCCCGCTGCGTGAGGTGGGATACCGGGCAAAATTCAAGCCAGTGGAAGAGGGAGTGCCTGTGTACCTGGACTGGCTGCACGCACAAACGGAGTCGCCGACATCCGGATAAACTATTTAGGAACCGTCTTCGATAGACGGAGGCATTCTCGAGCCTACTCAATATCCTGGAAACAACTACGCCTGACCTGATCTTGCGGCGACTCTACACACTAATCCTGTATTTGCTTACACCTTTGGTGCTGTTGCGTCTGGCCCTGCGTGGGCTGCATACACCAAGTTATTGGCGCCGATGGCCGGAACGTTTTGGCTATGTGCCACGATTAAATAAACCTGTTGCGCTCTGGATCCATGCGGTTTCCGTGGGTGAGGTACAGGCTACGTTGCCGTTAGTACAAGCGTTACGAAAGCGCATCGACCCGGCCGATATTCTAATAACCACAATGACCCCTACAGGATCAGACCGGGTGCGCGCCCTATACGGAAACCAACCTGCCCATGTCTATGTGCCCTATGATTTACCGGGTGCGGTAGCGCGCTTCCTCGATCGTACCCAGCCAAGATTAGCACTGGTAATGGAGACCGAGATTTGGCCTAATTTGTTTCACACCTGTCACCGACGAGGCATTCCCGTGTTCATGGTAAATGCGCGCATGTCGGAGCGATCCTTTAAGGGCTACCGGCGTGTGCCGGGTTTGGCGGCCCAGACCTTGACCCAGGTTACGGGAATCTTGGCCCAGGGAGCCGAAGATCGTAGACGCCTGGCGGAGCTAGGTGCACCGGCGGACCGGCTGCATATCACCGGTAGCGTTAAATTCGATATAGCACTACCGCCGAGCCTTGCGGAGCAAGCTGCGGCACTGCGCCGCAGCTGGGGTGTAGAGCGGCCGGTGTGGGTTGCCGCCAGTACCCACCAGGGAGAGGACGAGATTATTCTGGAGGCATTTAAAATGTTGCTGCAATCATTTTCAAATGCGCTGCTGATTTTGGTGCCCCGGCATCCGGAACGCTTTGCCAGTGCCGGGGCCCTATGTCGCAGGAAGGATTTCTCAACCGTATTGCGTAGCGAAGGAAAGGATTGTGATGCCACAATCCAAGTGCTTATGGGTGACACCATGGGTGAACTGACATTATTTTTCGCGTCAGCGGACGTGGCATTCGTAGGCGGCAGCCTGATATCTGCCGGGGGGCACAATCCGTTGGAACCGGCAGCTTTAGGTGTGCCGGCGCTATTCGGGCCTCATATGTTCAACTTCTCCGATATGAG
>JAZFSS010000118.1:0-2799 GCA_036446275.1 Gammaproteobacteria bacterium
CTGTCTCAATATATCCGTGGTGTAGTAGTTCCCCGCGGGCGGTTGCACACGAAGGGTATGAAATTCTCTCGATTCCGGGAATTGATCGCCCACTTCAGAAAAGCGCGGGATAATTCCGCCGCCATATCCGAACACACTCACGGTACCGCCTTTCCAATATCCTTTACGGGTTTCGTAGGAATGCTCCAATTGGCCGAGCAGGTCGCCGGTCATGCCCTGGATGCGTGGATCTTCGTGCTTATCCCGCAGTCTTTTGATGCCCGATATGAAACTTGGCCACGGGCCTTGTTCCAGTTCGTCGAGCATTGGAGTTTCATGGATTGTTTTGGCCATGCCGCTCTCCTAATTTTCGTACCGTGAGGTGAAGCGTGCTGGAAGCACCCCGGATTGTGCGATCTGAATGCGGGGATAACAACCAAAAACGCCTTAACATCTCACCATGTTAGTCTAGCTTTATGCTGCCTATTAATACGAGAGCCGTCGGGAATCGCCCTGGATTTTCCCTATCGCGCTAGTCTACGAGGCATAACGAGCAGCGAGTACCCGGCCTATTGGGGGATTCGGCGGATCTTATACTACCCCAAATGGGATAGTAACAGTGTGATGTCGCCACCGGCCTATTCCGGGCATGCCCCTATCGACCTCATTAACTGCCTATAAATCATAATGTTATAAAGGATAAGTTAAAGTAGCATCACGAATCCATATTAATGATCGATCAAGGTTGCGGATTTGGCTCGACGGGTTACCCTAAACTAGTATCTATCCAACTATGTCAATATTTCTCTCGCCTAAAGCGCCTACTGTCGCCCAAGGGCGCCTACTTTCGCCTAGGGGCGCCTACTCTTGGTGGTGGCGCCAAGATCGCAAAGTTATAACGTATTGTTATCCAGAGCATACTGAAATTCCTTCTGGATGGACGCTAACTGACTAGCCCCGTCAACTTCCGCCGGAAACCATGACATCCCCAAGCTCTACCCATATAAATGAGGCAGCCACCGGTACACCGTTTGATTTGGGCGATGAAACGGCCTACCTGGAGTGGCGGCGGAAAAAGCTGGCCATGTGTCCCAATACCATGGATGAGCTCATGGTGGAAATCCATGATGGCTGGCATATCGCCGCGTCGGAATGGCGGCAGATTACGGATTGTTGCCGACGGGCCAATATGGCCGTGTATTGCCTAAAAACCGGGGATTTCGCGGACAAGGCCCTGATACAGGCTTTAGGGAAGGAATTCGGTTTGCGTCGGCTGGACAAAAACCTGCGTGCCGACGAAGACGCCATTACCTCGCTACGGATGGTGGAGGGAGGGGATTCCCGACGCTATATTCCTTATGGCAACCGGGCCCTGAGTTGGCATACTGATGGGTATTATAATCCCATGCATCAGCAGGTGCGCGGAGTGATTATGCACTGCGTGTCGGCAGCGGCTGAAGGTGGTGACAATCTTCTCATTGACCATGAAATGATCTATTTGCAGCTGCGGGACGAAAACCCGGAGTTTGTCGCGGCGTTAATGCGACCAGATGCCATGATAATTCCCGCTAATGTAGAAGACGGTGTGCAATTACGAGAACCGCGGGCCGGGCCGGTATTTTCAGTAGATCCGGAAACCGGTAGTTTGCATATGCGGTATACGGCGCGCAGCCGAAATATCGAGTGGAGCGACGATACTACGACAAAGGCTGCCGTAGCGTATTTAGGTGAACTGATGGAGGGCGATTCAGCCTGTATATTCCGGCTGCGCCTTACCCCTGGCCAGGGCATTATCTGTAACAATGTCCTGCATGGCCGAACAGCCTTTGAGGACCACGCACAACCGGATCGACGGCGCCTTTTGTATCGTGCGCGATACTACGATCGAATTACGGATAAGATAAAAGATAAAAGATAAAAGGCAATTTACCTTGTCGGCCGTCCTTTTATCTTTCATCTTTTATCTTGTATCTTTAGTATAATGTTCTGAATATGTTATGGCTAAGTGAGATGTTGCTGCAGCAACAGTATGAAATGGACTGCTTTGCGGATCTGGTAAAGGTAGTGCAGGAAAGGGCGCGTAGTGGTGAGGTGTTTTTCCGTATGGACGTCCGGCCGCCATTTCAAGATACGCCGGACGACTGGGAAGATCGGCTGGAAGCCGCGTTTTCCTCTATTGTGAAAGGGCCGGAGTAGGGCTATGTTCTGGCAGGATGAATCAGGCGATAGACAGGACTTTGTCGTGCCTGACAACATCGTGGACGTACTTTACGCCATTGAGTGCCGATGCCTGCCGCTGGATCATGCCCATGCTCTGTCCCAAGCCTTGCTAAATGCGCTGCCTTGGCTGGCCAATGAGCCACAGGCGGGCATTCATTTAATTCATGTAGCGGAATCGGGCAACGGGTGGTATCGACCTGAAGACCCGGATAACGAGGTACTGGTGGTTTCTCGACGGACCCGGATGGCGCTACGATTGCCTAAGAAACGTCTTGAAGATGCCAAGGCCTTGACCGGATTAACCCTGGATGTGGATGGTTTTTCAATACGAGTAGGTACGGCAAAGACGCGATTATTAAGCTCGCTGTCCACGATGTTTGCCCGCTATGTGCAAACCGCCGGGTTGGAGCAGGAAGAACAAGAGTTTCTAGAGCAGGCGGCGGCCGGCCTTAAAGAAAAAGGTATCGAGACGCAAAAAATGCTCTGCGGCAGAATAAGCAAGACCAGGACACCGAACGGTCCTATCTATTCCCGCAGTATCATGCTGGCGGATCTGCAACCCAAGTCGGCGGTTCGATTGCAGGAACGGGGCCTGGGACC
>JAZFSS010000119.1:0-2848 GCA_036446275.1 Gammaproteobacteria bacterium
CAGGACCCAGTCGACCTTCCAGCGCCTCAGTGACCAACCTAACCATCCGAGGGCTGTCGCGGCCAGCAATGTCCCGATCAGATGTCCGTAGGGCACATACCGGATATCCACCACACCAAGGCGGGGTGCCGCGACAAAGAATACGACCGCCATCGCCAAACCAAACCAAAGGTAGCCAACCATCGACAGCAACTCTTTGCCCACTCCCCGGAACTTCCAACTGCCCCCTACCAGTAACCCCACAGTGCCCAAGGCGCCTGCCAGCAGAGACGGCACGAGAATCGGCGGGAATATCTCCCGCATGGAATTAATGGTCCAGACCAGGTCATAAGACGTGGTGTATTTTGTAAACACCAACAGCGGCACGATCCAAAATGCCAGCAGGAAAAATGCTAATGTGTATACCTTACCCAAGTAGAACAATCGCTGTATGAAGTCCCGTGGTGTAATCAGCAGGTACAATGACATCGCTTCGACAAACAGCAGGGTATATCCATGGCTAAACCCAACCAGAAATACCAGAATCCCATTGACAATCACGCCGCGGTTGTCCCGCACGCCACGATACAGGCTTCCCAGCAGGATAAGGGACAACGCCATACTAAGACCGTACGAGAACTCGCCGGCAAAGCTACTGAGAATGTTTCCGCCCCACATGGAATGAGACGAATTGAAAAGGAATGGGAGAGTCAAGGCCGCGCCGATGCCCGGACCCGGAAAGGGGCAGCGAATCAACCGTAACATACCGTAAACGCACGCCGGTAACAGCAGAATTCCGGACATCGAGCCAAGCTTAAATGCCACCTGCAATGGCATGATGCCGCTCAATAGCGTCATGAATAGAAAAACCAGCGGAAAATAAAACTGCAAGATCGGGAAACCCGCGTAATTACCAGGCGTCCATCCGCTCACTTGTCCTGAAGGAAGCAATACGTCACGAAGATATTGAAGCGTATAGTAATGAGACGCGGTATCACCGCCCGTTGTAATGGTTGACGTAAGCAGCAACTCAGGACTTACTTTGGAGATAATAAAAATCCCCACAACCACTAGCGTGAACAGCTCCAACAACAAGCGAATATCATAGAGCTTCTGATACCCAGTGCTGATTGCGCACCTGACTCGCCGAGACAGCAACGGAATCAGCACCACAGTGATAACCGTGATCAGCCAGAACCAAGGAGGGCGGTGAAATAAGTTTTCGCGAACCAGGCCTACAGGCCATTCCACTGTGGTCTCCACCGTGTGGATCAACCCATTGACATCACCTGACGCAATAAATGACAGGGCTCCCAGGTCCGCCCAATCACCCTTCGATTTGTAGAGCCGGAATCGCGCCGATACGTTACCCTCCTGACCAAGTATCAAGTTTTGTACTGGAGGCTTGACGGCCATCCCGTCCGGCGCCTGGCTGGTAATCGTAATACGCTTTATCGAGGGGTCGTTTATCCTGACAGTTATCGAGACTTCCGCCCAGTTCTTGCCGCGCCCCCGACTGACGGAAGTCACCTCCATCACAAAAGGCTCCAACTCGGAAGACCCGGCGGCCGACGGAACCGCGAATGCATAGGGGCAGACAGATATCCACAAGAACAACAAAAGCAGCAATCCAGCCTGCCCTCTGCATACCGCAATAGTTTTTGTCATGGCCGTAATGTTAGGAACCAGGTAACCTCTGATGTGTGAAATCTCCTTGTCATTGCACCCCAGGAGTACTTCCTCAGGATGGCTATGCCATCCTTCAGGGCGCGAGCGCAGCGCGGCAATCCATGTCACGAGGACGCACGAGCGTCCGTGGTGATCTCATCGAGATCTCTTCGCATTTGCTCGGGACGCCTACGGCGGATTGCCACGTCACTTCGTTCCTCGCAATGACGAATAAAACAGAGGCTCCCTAAGCTATTTAGCAATATCAGGCGTAAGGTGCGGCCGGATCATTTTAATGATTGCCGCAAACATTTTAGGATTGCCCGCGACCACGTTGCCCGTTTCGAGAAATTCATGCCCGCCACTGAAATCTCCTACAATGCCTCCTGCCTCCTGAATTAGTAATGCGCCTGCCGCCATATCCCAAATATTAAGGCCAATTTCCCAAAATCCATCCAAACGTCCTGCCGCCACATAGGCAAGGTCCAAAGCAGCGGAGCCAGGTCGCCGAATTCCCGCGGTGTCCGTAAATAAGGCTCTGAACATGCCCAGATAGGCATCCAGGTGTTGCTGCATCTTAAAAGGGAAGCCGGTTCCCAATAACGCACCTTCTAACCCGAGCCGGCCGGACACGCGCATGCGCCTATTGTTCAATAGCGCCCCATCTCCTCGCGAAGCAGTAAACATTTCCTGCCGCAAGGGGTCGTAAACCACCCCATGTTCCAGCCGTCCTTTATGGCGCACTGCGATGGATACGGCGAATTGCGGAAAACCGTGGATAAAGTTTGTGGTCCCATCCAGGGGATCGATAATCCATTGGTACTCATTGTTTCCGTCGGCGCCACTTTCCTCCGCTAGAATTTCATGATTTGGGTAGGTTTTGCGCAGCGTGCTGATGATCCTCTCCTCAGCCTGCCGATCCACTAGCGTGACAAAGTCGTTTCGGTCTTTGGAAGTGACGGCCAGTTGGTCCACGCGGTCTATGTGGCGGACGATAAAGTCGCCGCCGCTACGCGCTGCCCGTATTGCAATATTGACCATCGGATGTATATTCATTTTGCTAGGGAGCCCGAGCTACTTACGGAGTTAGTCCATATATTGGACCGCAGAGATTAGCAGACATCCGCGCCAACTCCTAGATAAGCCGCTAGTCGGTAGTGTCTCAGTTTGGCGCTATTCGAAGTGGAAACACAGAGAGGGA
>JAZFSS010000120.1:0-14653 GCA_036446275.1 Gammaproteobacteria bacterium
CAGGGAACCACGATGATGCGTTCTACGCCAATATGTGGCAGACCATTACGGAGGGCAATACGTTCCGGGATGTTTTCGTTAACCGTAAAAAAGACGGTAGTCTATTCTATGAAGAAAAGACCATCACACCCATGGTGGACGGGCAGGGTGAGCGCCACTATGTAAGCACCGGTCGTGACATTACGGAACAGATCGAAACCCACGACCGCCTCTACCATCTGGCCCATCACGACATGCTTACCGGTCTGGGTAACCGCATCATGCTGGTGGACCGACTGGAGCAAGCACTGACGCGCGCGGACCGGAACGAGACCATGGTGGGCGTGCTGTTCCTGGATTTGGATCGCTTTAAAGCCATTAACGATACCTTGGGTCATAACATCGGTGATAAATTGCTTAAGGAAATCGCCCGGCGACTCAGCCAATGCACGCGGGAAGGGGATATCCTGGTGCGAATGGGGGGCGACGAATTTGTCATCATCGCCGATGCCGTAAAACACGTAACCGATGTCACCACCTTGGTCGACCGCGTGATTCAGTCCGTTTCGCAAGAGGTAGTGGTCGATGGCAACGAATTGTCCGTCACCGCCTCTATCGGGATAACCCTATATCCCCTGGATTACGATAATGTGGATGGACTGCTGAAGCACGCCGATGCCGCCATGTACCGGGCCAAGGAAGGCGGGCGCAATACCTACGAATTCTACACCCACGACATGACCAAACAGGTCAATGCGCGCATTAAACTCGAGGACGAACTAAGAAACGCGGTGCAGAAAAAGGCGTTTACGCTCTATTACCTGCCCGAGGTAGATCTGCACACTGGTGACGTGGTGGGCTTGGAGGCGCTGCTGCGATGGCGCAACTCCAATGGCAAGGAAATATCGCCTTATGAGTTTATACCGATCCTGGAGGACACGGGTTTAATCCTGGAATTAGGCGAATGGGTACTACAGGAAGCTTGTCAATTTATGCACCGGCTACACGAGTCCGGATTCGACCATTTAAACATGGCGGTAAATCTGTCTACGAAACAGTTTCAACAAGCCGACATTATCAAGATTGTGTCGGATGCTTTGGAATTGTCCCCATCGGGACACCTGTGCCTGGAGTTAGAGATTACGGAAAACATGTTGCTTAACAATGTCATTGAAGCCGGCGTGACGTTATCTAAACTGAGCGAACTCGGGGTAAGTATCGCCATAGATGATTTTGGTACCGGCTACTCATCCCTGAAAAACATGAAACGCCTTCCCATCGATATCTTGAAAGTTGATCGCTCCTTCATCAAAGAGTTAACCTTAGATCCCGAGTGCGATGCCATTGTCAGCGCTGCCATCGCCCTGGCCCATAGTCTGAAACTAAAGGTTGTGGCAGAAGGCGTGGAAACCGATCGCCAGCGGGCATTTTTGGAACTACAGGGCTGCGATTTTGCCCAGGGTTACCTCTACACCCGGCCTTTGCCGGAAGAGAAAATAATGGCCTGGCTGTCTACTGCCGGTTTAGAAAACGTCAGTTAAAAAAACTCCGGCTAGGGCCGTACCCGTGGATAAGACTTGAATTCACCGGGGCGCGCGCGTAGTCTCCACGCAGGATTCCCAGGGCGCCTGGACCATGCCGGGCATTGCACGAACTTGTTTTTAACATGTCCTATCTAGTCCATTCCGCCGCCCAGGCGCTGCGTTCCGGCTCGAAGAAGCTTGCCCGCATAGGGTTGAGAGCGTTAATGGTTTTCAGCCCGGAACAGGGCAGGATTGCCGCGGAACGCAGACTACGCGGCCGTGAGCAATTCAGGAAGCTAGGCCTGGCGGATATAGTGGTTGTATCTTTCGGTAAAAGTGGCCGCACCTGGCTGCGTGTAATGCTTTCCCGGGTTTATCAGCAGATGCACGGTCTGCCCAAGCGGGCACTGATTGGATTCGATAATTTTCATCATGTCAGTAGCGCCATTCCCCGAATATTTTTTACCCACGACAACTATATTAGCGACTATACGGGGCACCGGGATTCCAAGGTCGATTTTTATAGTAAGAAGGTGGTGGCGCTGGCACGAGACCCCAGGGATGTTGCCGTTTCCCAGTTTTTCCAGTGGAAATACCGCATGAAACCTAACAAGAAAGCGCTCAATAAATACCCGGCTCAAGGCAAAGATGTGTCTATATTTGATTTTGTCATGAATCCCGATACCGGACTATTGAAGGTAATTAGATTTATGAATCTATGGGCGAACGAGGCAGGGCGCATGGAGGATTTCTTCCTGCTGCGTTATGAAGATTTGAAGGCGCATCCCGAAGACACACTTCGAAAGCTGCTTGAGTTTATCGGAACACCCGGAACCGATGTTCAAATTAAGGAAGCCGTCCGATTCTCCTCCGTCGAAAATATGAAAAAGATGGAGCAAAAAAAGACATTTTGGCTGAGCGGTGGCCGCATGGTGCCAAAAGACCGGTCAAATCCCAATTCATACAAAGTTCGTCGCGCAAAAGTAGGTGGGTACAAGGACTACTTCGATGACCAACAGACGGAATCGATCGAAGCACTGGTCGCCTTGAACCTGTCGCCATTCTTTGGCTACACAAGGCAGGGTATTAAAACCAGCACGCAGGCCTCCAGCGTTCAGGACTGAACACACTTCAGGCTAGTGGCGGGGTTATTTTCAGGAGTTCCAGCGCGTCATGACGCAGGTGGTTGTTCGCCATTTCCTCGCGCAAAAGTTCTTCGCTGACGATACCTTTGTCGACACACTCCCGTACCAGACCAAAGAAAAAGCGTTCCTGATTAGGATCGGGATGACGCTTGTAGGTGCCGGTGAGGCCATAATCGCCAAAAAGTGCGCGACGCGTCCTGCGCACCCAATGTCTGGGTGGAAACAACTGGAACGTATCGGCGGAACGGAAATCAATCGGCAGACCGGTCTTCCAGGGTTGTGATTTGCGTTTCGTGGTGTGCAGCATCTTGGTTTTATCGGTCAGATGGTCAAAATCGTTCCACTCCAATTCGAAGAAACCTATGGTATCGGGATCCTCGTACTTGAGGCAGACCCATTTCATGTAGTCGCGCTTGAACTCAAACATTGCATTGAACTGCTCCTCTACCTTCCAATGCGTGAGTTTTTCGTTGTCCAGTAGCATTACGCTTGTGGCCAGGCAACCTTTTTTGCCCTTGGAGCCTGATTTCGGCCGGCACATAATGGCGCTGCCTTCCATATCCCGCGCCAGCAGGTCCCAGATGTCCGCGAGCGCAAAAACGTCGGGATCGATGACGACGGACCGGCCCCGATAATTCATCAACTGAGGTGGAAGGAATCGAGTGGGCGTAAAAGACTGCAAGTCATCTCTGACCCATGTGCGTTTGCCGCCATCGCGCAAAAACATGTCACCTTCGCGTGCATGCAGGAAAGGAAAATCTTTGTAATGCATGATGCGGATATCAAACCTGTCATTGTGTGCCGAGTTCCGACGCAGCGCGTACTCGGCAACAAGGGCGCCGAGCCATTGTTTTTCGTTGGCCTGAATGAATACGCAGTAATCCACGTTCGTGCCCTCCAAAATAGTCTTACTCAATCCGTAGATGGTAACCTTACCAGCGGTTTTTTGCTAAAGCTGCAATATGGGGCCTGTGTTATAGCTATCCCTGCTATCATGCCGCAAGTTCACACGCGAACATTTTAAGGGAACATCCGCTTTGGCGAAGCTCTTTTTAGCCAATTTCCTCCGTAAGCAGGCAGACAGATCACCGCGACTGCTGCGACTGCTTTGGGCAATCGAAGCTGGCCTGATTGCAACTTTGAGCAGGTTGAGTCGCTTGCTTTCGCCGGATTGCGCGTCTGCTGCCGGATACCGCCTGCTGCATGCCATTGGGCCACGTCTCGACAAGACTCGCCAGATCCGGCGCAATGTAACCATTGCTTTCCCGGAAAAAACCGTAGCGGAGATCGACTCGCTCGTGCGGGAAATCTGGGGAAATCTAGGGGCTGTGCTTGTGGAGTTCCCACACCTGGGGACAATCTGTGGGCGCGAGGCCGATCGGCGGCTCGAATTTACCAGGAAAGGAAACGCTCAGGTATTCAAACAGCAAGGCAAGCCGGCGGTGTTCGTGTCGGCGCATCTAGCGAACTGGGAAGTCGCCGCCGCCGCTATTGTGTTGCAGAAAGTTCCACTGGCGGTGGTCTACACGCCGATACAGAATCCATGGATGGACAAAATGTTACGCAGTGTACGCGTATCTCTTGGTTGCGAACTGATCGATCGTGTCGGCGCGGTTCGTCAGCTCATTCGGAGATTAAAAGCGGGTACCTCGGTCGGTCTAATCGTGGACCAGCGTGTAGACGGCGGCGAGGCCGTGCCATTTTTCGGACACGATATGATCACTTCAGTCACGCCCGCCCAGCTCGCAGTACGCTTTGATTGTGAGTTGATCCCGGTGCAGATCCAACGGCTTGAAGGTGCCCGTTTTCGAGTCATCTTCCATAAACCGGTGGATGCCGATGACAAATCGGCGGGTGACCGTGAAAAGGTTTTGCAAATGACTAAAAAGATCAATACTTTGTTTGAGTCATGGATTCGCGAAAGACCACATGAATGGATGTGTTCGAAACGTCGGTGGCCTAAAGACCTATAGGCGCCTGTCACGACCGACCGGTGTTGCCTACCAAAACGCTATACAATGAGCGGCTTTATCAAAATACAGATTCAGGCTCCATGGCCGCATGTCCAGCAAGTACAAAGGCTCGGTTGCAGGGCAAAGTGCAGTACCTTCGTCCAGGAAAGTAAAAAAGATAGCGAGTGATGTTTACTATCAGCGATAGTGTGAAAAAGGGATTGATCCTGGTGCCTACGGCAATACTGCCGCGGCCACTACGAGTATCCGCGCGTGAGCGCCTGCTGGCGCGCCTTGAGATCAATATCGCCAAGCGCTCGCGGTTACTGATTATCGCGCATCCCAAAAGCGGTAATACTTGGCTCAAGGTGATGCTCACGCGCCTGTATGGGATACGCAACGGAATACCGCTGGGGGATTTCGCTCGCTACAATGAACTTGCGGATCGGAATCCGGACATCCCGAGGTTCGCCGCGACTAATGGTTGGTACAGCTATGAAGGTGCTGTCGGTAAATTGCTCGCTCCGGAAGCGCCGGAGTCAGAAATCAAGCGCAAGCCGGTAGTGTTGCTGGCCCGCAACCCGATTGATATTGCCGTGTCATGGTATTTCCAGTTCACTAAACGGCAGTCGGCGCACAAGCAAGAACTGATCAATCACTTTATCGATCACCCCATTGATCGGCGTAAGATTGAGATGTGGGACTTTGTGCGTCACAGCGACATCGGTTTGCTTTTTCTGATTGAATTTCTGAATACCTGGGAGATACACCTTGCCGGCCTCGAAAAGACGTTGCTCACCCGTTATGAGGATTTGCGTGCTGATCCCGGGGCAGTTCTGAAGAAAGTTACACAGTTGATGGGCGATTTATTTGATGACGATGAAATTAAATCGGCTGTCGATTTTGGCACATTTGATAACCTGCGCAAACTGGAAAGCGAGGGCTTTTTTCGTCAAGGTGGGCTCACACTGCGCAATCCCAAGGATCCAGAGAGTTTCAAAGTCCGCCGCGCCAAGGTCGGTGGGTACCGTGACTATTTCACACCGGAGCAGGTCACCGAGTTGGAAACATTGATGCAAGACGGTCTTTCGCCGACGTTTGGTTACACCAGCCCTGATTTGCTGCAGTCGGATAGCCTCGTCAATTGACTTTGCATTCTGAAAATCAACCTAATATATGGTTGCTATTGGGCGATAAAAAGGGCGACAACGGCCAGGTTGAAACGATTGCCGCCGCGCTTGAGGACAGGCTAGGCTGGCACTGCGAACTAAAGCATATCCGGATTCTCGAGCCCTTTATTTTCGGAAAGGCCAGAGTCGGGCCGACGCTCTATCACATCGACCGCGAGAGTTCGGACCCACTTCGGCCGCCCTGGCCGGATCTGGTGATTACAATCGGGCGCAGTCCGACGAATGTCGCCTTGTGGGTTCGTAAGCAGTCGGGGGGTCACAGCAAGATTGTCCTGGTGGGCAAACCGTCAGGGATGATGGATAAATTCGAGCTTATTGTTGCCAGCGCCGAGATCCTGCTTCCCCCGTTCCCGAATGTGCAGCGGATCTCCATGCCGCTCATGAGGATGAATGAGGCAGCCATTAAAGACGCGGCAGGGAGTTGGGGGCCGCGATTCGACAGTTTGTCGCATCCTCTTGTAGGGATTATGGTGGGAGGACCGACCAATCCTTTTGTCTATAGTCAATGGGTCACCGATCGCCTGATCGAAAGCTCGACCAAGATCTGCGAGGCGGGTGGAACCCCGTATTTTACCACCAGCCGTCGAACGCCCTCGTCCGTGGTTCAAAAACTAAAAGCAGGAATGCCGTCAGGGGCGCAGTTGTTCGAGTGGGCCCCGGATGCCTCTGAAAATCCCTACCTTGGTTTGTTGGGGCTGGCCGATCGCTTCATCGTGACGGGTGACAGCATCTCGATGATGGTCGAGGTGGTTCGTTTAGGCAAGCCGCTGGAAATACTGCCACTACCCTGCGGTTTCCTGGGTACTCTTGACCAGTTGCGCCGTTCAGCAGCCCGCTGGCTTTTTGATCCACAAATTGGTTTAGCGAAAGACAGGTTGCGCCAATTGCTTGCGCGCATGGCCTATCACTCACGTTTTGTCCGACACACGCGTCACTACCCGGGGTTTCATCAGATGCTGGTGGATCTCGAACTGGCCAACTACGCGGGACAGGATTTCCACCCGCTCAATCGAAAGGCCCCTGATGACGTTGGAGAGGTTGTACAACGTATCCAGACGATAGTGGCCTGATGATACTCAGTCCGACAGGCTCCTAGAGACCTCGTCGTTCGTTTTACCTTTGTAGCCGAACACTGGATTTAGTACATCTTCAACGATAGTGTCAAGGGCGGCGAGTTGTTTATCATCAAAATAGTCGCGGTATCCGCCAACTTTTGCGCGCCGGACCTTAAATGATTGCGGATTTTTGCGGTCGCCGGGCCTGACGCGGGCGCCGCTGCCACGGAAAAACTTCTTTTCTTCCATTTTCTTCATGTTTTCGTATGACGCGAACTCGACCGCCTGGGCGATTTCCTGCTCTGTCCCCGGAGTGCCTACGAACTCCAATACCGTCTTCAATACGCTGCGCGGGTTTTTGCGCATGTCTTCATAGCGAATCACTTGGACATTTCCATTATCCGAGAGAACCTCGGCCCATCCGTTGAAAAAATCTACGATCCTTGGAACGCCTACTTTCGAGTCGGTGACGAAATCAAAGATCGATACGTCCTTCCCATGGGGCGGATACTCATTGAGCAGTTTCTTGTGCGGACGCATGCGGTACTTCCACTGAAAATATTGAGAAACCGCCACATCCCGGGGATCCCGCACCAGCAGGACAATCTTTTTGCCACGAAAATGGTTAAGTGTCTTCCAGTCGTCAAGATAGTCGCGCATATAGTTATTATGGCTAAACAACACGCGAGGGACGGCGGGATTTTTCCTGTGCAGATTGTCATACTCCAGTAGATGCCGCATGGGTAAACCGTACTTCACTTGGTAGAGTCGGGATAGCATGACTCGGAACCAGGTGCGTCCGCTCTTTCCCCACGACACCAACACCCAATCCGCCAGCCGTAGTTTGCGGTATTCCTCCTTACCACGCAGGCGCCTCTCCATGCCCAATTTCCTATCCTGTGGAAGGAAAAACAGTGCCAGGAGCAGCAGATGCCGCGTCAAAACGGCCCAGATAGTGTGCATAGATAAACTTCAGCGCTTAGGCTCGAATACAACGCGTTATGTTACCTGCACAAGACCTTGAATGCATCCAGGTTTTTGTGCTGCCGATTTGATTCAGCTAAAATGCAGCTTGGGTAAATGTCCGTCAGATCCGTTTTTGCTATCGTCTGCACGGCTCATTATGTGATGATGCCCTAAAGTTCAGCTTGGCCGGGGTCAATAGCGCTCTTTGCGAACTACCGCATGACGATTCTAAATCTTGATATCCTGGAAAACGCGCATCTGGAGCGTGATCCGTTTCATTTTGTGGTTGCCCCAGGAATCGTGTCCGCGGAGACGCTCGAGGCCCTGAATCGTGATTACCCGGAAATCGATAAGCCGGCGAATTATCCGCCGGAGGAACTCAGTTACGGGCCTACCTTTAGGCAGCTTCTTGACGAGCTGAACAGCCCGAAGTTCAGGGTTGCCATTGAGCATAAGTTTGGGATCAGTCTGGACGGCACACTTAAAACCATGACGGTTCGCAAGTACTCAGAATTGAGTGACGGCAATATCCATACCGACCATCGCAGCAAAATCATCACCGTTTTGCTCTATTTTAACCCCGAATGGACCCAAGACAGTGGCAAGTTGCGTTTTCTGCGCTCCAAGAACGATATCGAGAGCTATGTTCAAGAGGTAACCCCACTGGGTGGCACCTTATTGGCGTTCCGGCGCAGCAGCAATTCTTTTCACGGCTATAAGCGCTATGTGGGTGAACGCCGCATGGTGCAGCTAAACTGGGTCAAGTCCGGTAAGTTTGCCTGGTATTCACAACGGCTGGCGCGATTTTCGACGCAAACAGGCAAACGATTGTCGCGACTGTTGTAACGTTTCTGATGGTGATTGGGGTTGGCGATACCCGTGCGCCTATGTTTGCACGTGCGCCGATAACGTTGTAGCAACTTGCCCGCTATTGCCGGCGCTCTAAGCCGAATGTACTCGCACTTCCTTCCTGCGCACCTTATCTACAGCAACTCTCGCCGCCTCTGTTGCCGTGTACAGGTCAAACTGGTCGAGGTTATCAGCAATTACAGGCTGCATGGCGATGTCATCATGGGGCATTAGTTTGGACTCCCGTTCCACTTGTTTTAAGGCGCGCCTGAATCGCCAGATAATTCCAAGCATGCGGCCATATTTAACGACCATATTTCCAGCATAATGCGCGTAAAATATCAGTGGATTTTCGAGCGGTAATCCGGGTCGCCGGTCACGGCGATATTTACGTCTAAACAGACCTCCTTCGAGAGGATGTTGTTCTTCGAGCTTAATACAGGCATAAAATATCATTGCTTTTCTCATTATTCGTTCCGGCTTACCACACCAGGATACAGCGCGCCGCATCATCGTCACGACATGCTCTGGTGAGTAATAAAGATCCCATGCCCTATGGTAGATCTTTTTCAGCGCTTCATCCGACATTCTTGGATGAGCGGTGACAACGTGCTCGGTATCGTAGTTATTAAAATCCTGATCCATAGGCACCCCCGCCTCAAATAGCTCCTTGTGATCCTGAGAGCCTGGCAATGGAGTCAGAATAAAAAATTCCAGCATATCTACTGGCAATTCCTTTTGAATAATCTTGATATCGCGCTCGATGGATTCTGGGGTATCGTTCGGAAAACCCAGTATATATCCCGCATAGGTAAGAGCACCGACAGCATGCCACGCCTGAAATAAAGCACGGTACTCGGTGATCCGGTTTTGCCCTTTTCTAGCGGATTTCAGCGCATCCGGGTTAATACTTTCAAACCCGATAAAGACCCGCTTAACACCGGCACGTTGTGCTTTTTCTATGAAGCCCGGGATCTTATGACACATCGTATCGACTTGTATGAACAAGTGAATCTTCATTCTTTTTTCTTTGCGCAGATAAATGAGCCGATCAAATATCACCTCCCAGTCCTTGTTTCGCGCGAAATTATCATCTGTTATAAAAAAGCTATTGATTCCCTGTTCGGCATTTGCTCGTATAATACGTTCTACATCATCAGGGCTTCGGTTGCGTGATTTACGCCCCTGCACGTTGATAATGGTGCAGAAGCTACAAAGAAACGGGCAGCCGCGACCCGCGTCAAATGTTGTTCGATTGCCACTCACCCGGGCGATATGCGAGGCTGGCAGGAAGGGTATCGGCGCGCCGTCTAGATCAGGCAGATCTTCCATGTAGTTATATAATGGTTTCAGCTCACCCTTGTAAGCTTCCCGGAGCAGTTCATCGAATCGACTACCCTCCGCCTCACCTGCGAAAAGCGTAATCCCAGCATCCATAGCCTCTGTTAATTCATGAGTAACGCCGGGCAACATGGCAAGACTACCACTGACGTGAAACCCACCAATACAGACCTGAATGCCGTTAGCGACAAACTCCCGAGCAAGATCAACAGCACGCGGGTACTGGTTTGATTGCACACCCACCAGGCCGACCATGCCAAGGCCTCCCGCATCATGTATCTGATTAGCCAGTTGCTTAACTCTGATTCGTGTGTTGGTCTCATCATAGGCAGTGACGCGAATCTCGACATCTTCACCGAGAACATTCCTTTGCGCGCAATCGAGCACTAAACCGTAAAGGACAGACAAGGTATTCGATGGCATAAAGGAACGCTTCCACTGAATTACATAGCCGTCGTCATCATAGTGAGACGGTTTTATCAGAATAAGGTGGAACACCTTTTTTTTAGGCGGATCGGTTACGGTCACAGTGTCTTCTCACAGTTATCCAAGTCTATTGGTCTTGCGCTGAATGGAAAAATCCCCTCGCCACTTATTGCCGGAAATACGCACAGAAATACTGGGTTAACAATGTAGACCTAATCTTAAGCGAATCATGAGTCAACTTCCGTACCCGATCCATTCTCGGCGTCTAACCTTCGCCAGGACGACTTAATTGATGCGGCATCGGACTACTTCGTAGCGCAAATAGCACAGTAAGAATAAAAGGCCTTTTCCCTAAAGTCCACGGTTATTGAACAACCGTTCGCTCTCTTTTCCCCCTAATCGCTGTGGAAACTTGCTGAATTCTACCGCCCTCTAGCCTATTTAACGGAGAAACCAGGCGACAACTCTCCTGACACAGGGGCAAACAGCTGGATCTTCTGGATTCAGAATGAGTAATAAACGCGTTGGTTTACAGAGTATTCGTTGCCATCTCAGCAGATTTATGAGACAGCAGTGGCTGCTGACCCCCTTTATTCGGGCACCACACCCACCTGGGACATATTAGCCAGGCCGCTTTCTCGGGCATGATTTTGAAAGGACTGATTACGCCAGAAAAACGCGCCGGGCATGGTAGTGGGAATCACTAATACATAAAATAGTGTACGCCCTACAAGGGCGGTTACTATTATTAACAGGGAAACCGTAGCCCACATGGCAAGACCTAAGCCACTGTCCAGCCCCGCCGCGGCGAGCCCAATGACAGTAAGTCCGCTTAACGGTAATCCAACGTTGCGGGCGAGGTAAGTGTTGCCGTAACGGGTTTGTTGGATCTGTTGGGATGCGGCGCCTTCACCCCCTTCGAGTTTCATATCTCTGGCGTGGAAGTACAGACCAATACCTTCCAATATCAGTCCCAAGACCATGGGCCAGGCAAGTACGCTCATTAATTGGCTGAAGTACTGTCCAGCGGTAAAGAGTACACCGGCGTACACTAAACCCACGGTTAAGCTGCCCAGAGTCAGCATGTTGCCATAGAAGGAGGTCAGTACCTGCCAATGGTTCCAAAAGGGCCGCGCCGGAATACGGTAGATCCGGACCATAAAATACAGGGTTACCGTCCCAGCGAGGGCCGCACCCCAAGCGCAACTTATGGTAAGCCCGGAAACAAGACCAGCCGGTAACCATCGAAATAATTCCGGAAAAGTCATCAATAACCAATAGGCGCCTAATAGGTTGTAGAAAACGGCGACACCCGCCACTTCACGACTCACCGGCGAATAACGCAGGTTGTTAAAGGCCCGGTAAAACCGATGAGGTTTGCCCAAATGCATGGTGGACAATGCAAGCGCGAAGGTTTGTAATCCGAGCAAAACAAAAATGAGTGCCTTATAGATGGACGGATAGGTAGTGGAAGCAAGTACATCTAACCCAAAAAGCGGGCCTAGGAATAATGTCAGAAAGGTCCCAATGACTGCTTGGGTGATCAGAGTAAAGATTACCAACGAATCTTCCCGGGAACTCAGTTGATTCAGTCCCCACTCACGGACAAGATTGGTTTCCCGGACTTTGGGTTTGTATGCGCGTCCGGTTTGTTCATCTCGTTCATAGCGCAGGGGCATGCCGTCGGGCCTGGTCATTTCCCGGGGCAGGCTTTTGGTTTGTTGGAAACGGATATTAGGGTGAGTGATATCCGGGTTGGGAAAACCAGGCAGCGTTGTTTTTAGCTGATCACGATTTTTCGGTTTTGTTTCGATCACACCAAAATCCAGGGCACCCGCCAGACACGCAGTGACACAAGCGGGCTTTAACCCCGCCTCCAAACGGTCCACGCACATATTGCACTTTTCCACGTGTCCCGCCACCGGGTCCAGCTGGGGTGCATTATAGGGACAGACCCAGGTGCAATAGCCACAGCCAAAACAAATATCCGGGTCCTGCAGCACGGCGCCGTATTCGGCGAACTTGGTATAGGCCCTGGTAGGACAGCCCTTTAGGCACACCGGATCATCACAATGGTTGCAGGCCATGGATATATTCAGGCGCTGGTAATTAGGATAGCTGCCCCCTTCAACATAGCCCACGGAACGAAAGGCGAGATGGGCCGGCAGATTATTCTTCTCGCTGCAGGCGGACTCGCAAGCATGACAGGAAATACAATTGTCTGCGTTAAAGTAAAATCCGTGTTGCTTATAACGGTCGGGGTTGTCACCGATCCTTGAGTCACCGTTAATGTTCAGACTTCTACCTTTCAGTGGATCGCTTGCATCCACCAACTGGATGGGGTTTCCATAACAATTTTCCTCCGGCGCAGGGGCGTCGGGAATGAAGGCGTAGCCGGGTTCATCTGGTCGGACCTTAAACATGATTACCGAAACTTCAAAACGCCCGGGCCGCTACGTTCCGTAAGGCCGCGGCCTGCTGATTCTCCACAGCTTGCACATGTACCGAACACTGCTTAAAGGCTGGTTGACGGGAGTGAGGGTCCAGCAACCCTAGGGTCAACCGGTTCACACATTCGTAGAAGTGAAAAGGTATGAACACCATATTCGGCGCCACCCGGTGGGTCAGTTGCACCATGACCACCGCGTCCCCCCGGCGGGAGATCAGACGCACATAACTGCCGTGCTGAATATCCAGTTCAGCGGCGGCATCCGGATTCATCTCCATATAGGGTGTGGGACTGAATTTGTTCAGGTTACCGATCTTGCCGGTGCGGGTGCGGGTATGGAAGTGTTCCACTACCCGGCCGCTATTGAGCCAAAATGGATAGTTGTCGTCAGGCGATTCGTTATTATCCAGAAAGGGCAGGGCAATAAGTCTTGCCTTGCCGTCGGCATGTTGAAATCGACCGTCACCGTACAGGCGCGGGGCACCGGCTTCCTCGCCTTCTCCACAAGGCCATTGTATGCCCCGCTGCCGTTCGATCTTTTCATAACTCATGCCGGAGTAATCCAGCATGCGGCCCCTGGATAATTCTTTCAGCTCCTGGAATACACCTTCGGCGGTTTCGGGAAACGTAATCTTCCTGCCTTGTTCGAAACGTTTGGCCAGCTGATTAAAGATCCATAGGTCCGGCCTTGAGTCCCCTTGCGGGGGCACTACATTGCGCACCAGATTTACGCGCCGTTCGGTGTTGGTGAAACAACCCTCCTTTTCCGCCCAAATGGCGGCGGGCAAAAACACATGGCTGTATTCGTTGGTCTCTACATCCGTATAGGCATCCTGTACCACCAGGAATTCCAGGCGTTCCATGATCTTGCGAATGCGGGCGGTGTTGGTCATGGAGGTCATGGGGTTGGTGGCAATAAGCCAAAGTCCCTTTATCTGTCCGGTCTCGATGGCCGGAAAGATATCGGTTTGTAACAGCCCCCGTTTTGGGGGAAGGAAATTTGCGTCTATGCCCCAATAGTCGGCAATGATGGTGCGATCCTCGGGATTTTCCAGGCTACGGTAACCGGGCAACCCGGAGCAGGAGGACCACTCCCGCGTACCCATGGCGTTGCATTGCCCGGTGATGGATAGACTGGTGCCGCCGGGCTTACCGATGTTGCCGGTGATCAGATTGAGATTATTGATGGCCACTACACCATCAGAGCCATGGGTACTTTGATTGATTCCCATGGTCCAGATGGTCATCGCCGCACCGGCCTTGGCATAGGTGCGGGCAACATTGCGAATGGTGTCTGCGTCGATACCGCAAATACGGGCGGCGGATATCGGGTCGTAGTCTTGTACCAATTGGGCGAATTCATCAAGACCATTGGTATGGGCTTCGATATACGACTGGTCTTCCAGGCCTTCGTCCAGGATCACGTGGGCCAGGCTGTTTAACAACACCAGGTCGGTACCGGGGGTGACGGGCAAATGGATGTCGGCCATTTGCGCAAACATGGTGACCCTGGGGTCTACGACGATGAGGGGAAAGTCGCGTTTTTCCCGCGCCTGCTGCAAGCGCCAGAAAATAATGGGGTGTTGTTCCGGCAGATTCGAACCGAAGGCCAACAGGCAATCCGTGTGTTCAAAATCATCGTAACAGCCGGGCGGCCCGTCGGAACCGAAGGAACGTTTGTAGCCGGATACGGCGGAAGACATGCATAAGGTGGTATTACCGTCGTAGTTGTTGGTGCCGATCACGCCCCGGACCAGTTTACCAAGGGTATAAAATTC
>JAZFSS010000121.1:0-3013 GCA_036446275.1 Gammaproteobacteria bacterium
TTCGCCTTGATCAAGCCGGTGATTACGTCTACCGAGGGACGCTGGGTGGCGAGTATCAGGTGTATGCCGGCGGCGCGGGCCTTTTGCGCCAAACGCGCAATCAATTGCTCGACCTTCTTACCGACCACCATCATCATGTCCGCCAATTCGTCCACGATCACGACGATGAATGGCAACGGTTGCAGTTCCGGCGGCGAGTCGCTGGAATCCGCCGCGTCGTCGGCTTTAAACATGGGATCCGGTATAGGTTGACCACTATCTATCGCTTGTTTTACTTTACGGTTATAACCAGCGATGTTACGCACGCCCAAAGCGGCCATGAGACGGTAGCGTCGTTCCATTTCCCCGACACACCAGCGCAATGCGGTGGCGGCCTCGCGCATGTCGGTTACCACTGGTGTTAGCAGGTGTGGAATACCCTCGTAGACCGACAGCTCCAGCATCTTCGGGTCGATCATGATGAGACGCACGTCGGTGGGCAGTGTTTTATAGAGCAGGCTGAGTACCATGCCGTTGATGGCGACGGATTTACCGGAACCGGTGGTGCCGGCCACCAGCAAATGGGGCATACGGGTCAGATCCGCCACCACCGGGTGACCGCCGATATCTTTTCCGAGCGCCAAGGTTAACGGCGAGCGGGCCTGATCGTATTCGGCGGAACGCAAGATCTCGCTCAATGCCACCAGTTCCCGGTATTCATTGGGAATCTCAAGTCCCACCACGGGTTTGCCGGGAATGATCTCCACCACCCGCACGCTCAAAGTGGACAGGGCCCGGGCAAGATCCTTGGCCAGATTGGTGATCTGACTGACTTTAACGCCGGCGCCGGGTTGTAGTTCAAACCTGGTTACCACCGGACCGGGATGCACGGCGACCACTTCCACTTCGACACCAAAATCGGCCAGTTTTAATTCCACCAATCGAGACATGGCCTCCAGGGATTCATTGGAATAACCGGCCTGCCTTGGCGGCGGCTCATCCAATAGCGCCAAGGGCGGCAATTCCGTATCCGGCGGAGGTTCAAACAGAGGCACTTGGCGCTCCCGTTCCACACGTTCCCCGACCGTCGCCGTAGGCATTATTGGTTCAACCCGCACCGGCTTGCGCCGAATGATCCTCTCCTGTTCCGCCTTGACTACTTCTTCCCGCTCCTGGCGGACGCGATAGCCTTCCGCGGTGTCCCAGGCTTTGCGTAAAAGTTGCCGCAAATATGACACCAACTGCAAGGTAATCCGGCCAATGTGATCGGTCACCGCGAGCCAGGAAAGACCTGTAAAAACCGTTATGCCGGCAAAAAACAGCGCCAATAGAAATAACGTTGCGCCAAGGAAACTAAACGCACTCACCAACGTGCCGTACACCACGTCACCGAGGATGCCCCCCGCATTCAAGGGCAAACGGTCCGGAGGGATATCGTAGTGCAGGGCCGCCAGTCCACAGGCCGCCACCACCGTGACCACAAACCCCGACCAGCGCAGAATCAGCACGTGGGCATCGACGCCCTCCCCTGCCATGCGACCATGGAACACCAACCAGCCACTGTAGCCAACCATGATCGGGAACAAGTAGGCGGGATAGCCAAAAAGATAAAGAAAAACATCTGCGAACCAAGCCCCTGCCACACCGCCGCGGTTACCTAATTCGCCACCTGAATCACTAAGAGACCAGCCCGGATCCCCACTGTGATAGGTAAACAGGGAGATCAGCAGGTATACCGCCAGGGTAAACAGAACCAGGAAGATTCCCTCGCGCAGTCCGCGCGCCACATGCAGTGTAAGGGGTATTCTGTCTTGCTTTTTGCGGCGGGCTTGGGCCAAGATAATCCTCTTTCCTAGGTTTGCACTGTAAGCTTATATAAATTAAAACAAATATAATGTCAAATCGGCACCAGTTTAATGGCTTCAGCCCGCCTCAAGGGCCCTGCGTACACCGCTGTGTACCAGTTCCCCTGCGTCGACGTTGATGCCGGCAGCGAGAGGTTCAACTTCCCGCCAGGCACCTTGCGCCAATCGCGGAACATAGGGCATCAGCGCCGCCGATAAGGCCTGGGAGGCACTGCGGGGTACCGCGCCGGGCAAGTTGGTGATATTGCAGTGCACCACCCCCTCCCAGATATAAGTAGGCGCGGCATAGTCGGTCGGTTTCGTGGTCTCCACACATCCGCCTTGATCTACAGAGATATCAACGATGACGCTGCCCGTTTCCATCTCCCGCACCATGGCCGCGCTTACCACATAGGGCGCACGTTGGCCTGGAATCAGTACCGCTCCGATCAACAGATCCGCACCACGCACCGCCCCGGCCAATGAATCCTCGTAGGGATATAACGCCGTGACATTATTGCCGAGGTTGCGCATCGTTGCCAGGCGTTCCCGCTTGCGGTCGAACACCGTTACGGTGGCGCCCAGCCCGGCAGCCACCCGCGCGGCATTACTGCCGGCGCTACCCGCGCCGATAATGACGACGTGACCCCGCTCGGCGCCGGGTAATCCCCCCAACAATAATCCCTTACCCTGATTTGGTTGATATAACAGAGTACAGCCCATCTGCACCGACAACCGCCCGGCAATATCGCTCATGGGCGCAAGCAATGGCAACATTCCGTCCTTTGTTTGCACCGTCTCGAAACCGACGGCGGTTAATCCAATCCCTTGCAGACGAGTGGCGAGCTCACTATTTGCCGCAAGATGCAAATAACAAAATAATAGGTGCTCACGCCTGAGCAGTTCGAGATCCTCCTCGACCGGCTCTTTTACCTTGATGATCAGTTCCCCATCGCCATATACCTCGGCGGCGGTAGGCACTACCTCCACGCCAACCTGCCGGTAGGCTTCATCAGGGTAACCGGAACGTTCGCCGGCATCGGTTTCCAGCAAAACCGTGTGCCCGTTTCGAACAAGATCCGCGCAGGCAGCGGGAATCAGGCCAACCCGGCCTTCCAGGACTTTCCGTTCACGGGGGATTCCGATCCGCATGCAGCCTTCTTTACGATACCGCCTAAGTTACGTACCAT
>JAZFSS010000122.1:0-4776 GCA_036446275.1 Gammaproteobacteria bacterium
CTTGATGGCATTGTTAGATTTATTTTATTCGATCTTTCCAATGGTTTGGTTTGCGGTGCAGATTGGACACCGAAATTACAAGAGCAAAATCATCAAAGACAGTATAAATCAGCCCGTAGGGGAATCGCCGGGTCTGACATCTCCTCGTATTTTTGGAAAGTGGATGCCAAGCTTTCGGAAATCTAGCGATTCGATCAATTGCGTGCAGGACTTCCTCCAGGAACGTTTCTCCCAGCCCTTCTACTTCGTTATTGTAATATTCGATAGCTTCATCCAGCTCGATTTGAGCTTCGTCCAGAAATTCAATTTTCATTTATATTTTGACAATACCTTTTCCAAGGAAACCGATTTCAGTTTTCCGCTTTTGAATGCACCTAGCCGCGATTCAGCTTCTTCTGCCCAAAGCTTATCCAGCTCAGGGTCAGGTGTATCTAAACAAGCCATTAATTGATCGACTAACTTGGCCTGCTCAAGCGGACGAAGAGAGATTGCTTCTTTCAATATTTCTTTCGGGGTTGCCATTGTGCTCACCTAATTTAATACCTTATATCCAGTATACTATATGCATATCCCTTTGATTACATGAAAAAATCTAACGACTGAACTCTGCCGACGCCGAAGGAGCGCCAGCGACGGAGGCGGTCGACAGGAGTGGTTTGTTATGCATCTGTCTGCTTACTCTGCTTGATTTCATAAAGGCCATCTAAAAATAGAGGAATCCTGTCAAGGAATTTCTCGGCTTGTTCTAACGATGCTCTGTATTGGAATTCGAATCCGTCAGTCTCTGGATTGCGCTCCATATCTTTGTGCCGTCGAAACCCTTTACGGTGTTTAAATGCATTTACCATTTTTCTAAGCTCTTCGAAATCATCTGAACCATCAACATCCTTTAAATATATTTCATAGTGTTTCTCTACAAGCTCTAAAATTGCCAAAAATGGTAAATCGTGAATAGATTTTATCTTTTTCGAACTCTGCTGCTCTCGCCAGAAAGGTTCCGCCAAGCTCTGAAGTACACCTTCTGCCATTGCATTTAGCTCATACATAACAGTACGCGCTGCGTACTCACTACGAAATAATGGGTAGTCTATAGCACTCTCATAGTCACCGAACTCCTCAAATTCTCCATTTTCGGATCGAGATTTGATATCCCTCCATTCCACAGCAATAATCGAATCAAGTTTCCGCAAGTAATCGCGAAGAAAATGGAGATGCATACCTATCTCAATTGGTTCATATGACATGGCTTAAGATGCATAACGACAATTAGATGAATTAAGCACGGCACAACATCCGCGTAATAGAAAGTAATGAGGAGGATTTCCCTTAGGCTGTGGCATCTTATGCAGCTCCCTCGCAGTTGTTGGGAGAACACTATACCGCGATTCCACGGGCCTAATTCTATTAGGCCGTCAATTTGCGGTATAAGACGCCAGGATCGGGTCTGGTTCCATAGGTATATTTCGCTATTATTCAATAGCGTTGTTGCGGATTCCCGCCTTGCCGGTAGCCAGGGTCTTGCGCTTGGCAGAATAACTGGATATATATACAGTACTTGGAGGTTGACGATTTTAGGTGCTCGGTTACTACGGTTCCAGGGGTTTCAACATTACCGGCCAGGCGGCTTGTTGCTACAATGCTGTCTGCAATTGTTCCAGGGAGTGAATGGGCTCCGAGCAGGTTGTGCCGGTACACAGGTAGGCCACGGGTTGCCTGGTTGCCTTACGGTGGGCCAGTACCCCGGGCAGGTCCGTCGCGTTGTCGGGAATGAGAAAGCTCATGCGCCGGGGCGCGTAGGTTTGATCCAGTGTGTGTTTCCAGGTTTCCGTGGCTTCACGGGCACCCCGAATTACCACAGTCTGTGGCGGGACTAGATTTTCCTCCAGGGCGATGAGTAGTCCGGTATGTCCGTAGGGGCCGTGATCGATGGCGGCCCAAGCCGACTGTAGGGTTCGTTGCGCGGCATCCAGATATCGCGGTTCACCCAGAAGGTGTCCCAGACGCCCGAGTACCGTTGCGGCTACGCCGTTTCCGGACGGGGTGGCGTCGTCGCTGAGCGGCTTGGGCCGCTGGATCAGGGTCTCATGATCATCGGCGGTAAAAAAGAAGCCGCCTTTGGGATCCTGAAAGCGTTCCAGCACGACTTCCATTAACGCAATGGCAAAGGCAAGATCCCCGTCACGCCATCTTGCTTGAAGTAGTTCCAATATTCCGTCGGCCAGGACTACGTAGTCGTCAAGATAGGCCGGGAGATGGGCGCGCCCGTCTTTGTACGTAGCCAAAAGGCGGCTCTCTTGCCATAGATTGGCGCGAATAAAATCCAGTGCCCGTGCCGCGGAGTCGATGCAGGCGGGCTCTTGGCAGTATCGGCCGGCTTTGGCCATGCCTTTGATCATCAGCCCGTTCCAGGAGGTCAGCACCTTATCGTCTCTTCCCGGCGGTACGCGTTGCTGTCGCACTGCCAGCAAAATAGCGTGGGCGGCTTTGATGCGCTCCCAGGCCGCCTGCTCCGAAATGCGAAATTCTGTTGCCAACTGGTCCAGATCACGGTACACGTGGAAGTTGTATTTGCCTTCAAAGTTGGCCTTGCCGTCCAGTCCGTAGCGGCGTTCGATGATGGGGTAGTCGTCCCCCAGTAGTTGTTTGACTTCGTCACGGTCCCAGACGTAGTACTTGCCTTCTTCTCCTTCCGAGTCCGCGTCCAGGCTGGAGTAGTAACCCCCTGCCGGGGCTTGCATTCGTCGCATGACCCAGGTGCTGGTTTCCTTGCAGACTCTTTTATAGAGGGGATCACCGGTGGCGGTCCACGCATCGCTGTACAGGCATAACAAAGGGCCGTTGTCATAGAGCATCTTTTCAAAGTGGGGGATCATCCAGTACGCGTCTACGGAGTAGCGGCAGAAGCCGCCGCCGATCTGGTCGTACATGCCTCCCAATGCCATTTTTCGCAGCGTGAATAACGCAATGTCCAGGGCGCGTTTATCTTCCCGTGCATTTTCCTTGGAGCCGGCCCAGTGGCGCATGAGCCGTTCGATGCTGGTGGGGTGGGGGAATTTCGGGGCTTGTCCGAATCCCCCATGGTGCTGGTCGAAACTGCTTTCCAATTGTTGCCGGACCGTTTCCAAGGGCGCGGCATTCAATGTGCCTTCTACCTCGGGTGTGGCGGTAAGATTGGTCAAGGCTTCCACCAATGAATCGCTTTGTTTGGTGATTTCTGTTTCGTTTTGTTTCCAGAAGTCCACTACCCGTTCACAGAGGTCCGTGAAAGACGGCAGCCCGTGACGTGCTTCCTTTGGAAAATAGGTTCCGCCAAAAAAAGGAATCTGAGCTTCCGGTGTCAAAAACATCGTCAAGGGCCAGCCCCCGGTTCGTTGCGTAAGCAAGGAGTGGGCGGTCTGATAGATCTTGTCCAGGTCCGGGCGTTCTTCCCGGTCTACCTTGATATTCACGAACAATTCGTTCATGAGCGCCGCCGTTTCGCGGTCCTCAAAAGATTCATGGGCCATCACGTGACACCAATGGCAGGCGGAATAGCCGATCGACATTAGAATCGGCTTGTTCTCACGCCGGGCCTTTGCCAGGGCCTCCGGGCCCCAGGGATACCAGTCCACGGGATTATTTGCGTGCTGTAACAGGTACGGACTGGTTTCGTTACGTAAATGATTGGTATATTGACCTGCTTTCGTCATAGCCGCGTTCATCCAGATGGGCAGGGCGCTCCACTATAACGAATCAAGCTTGGGTTTTGAAACTGGACAATCCCTATGGAATTAAGTGTTGTCATCCCCGTGCACAATGAGCAGGAAAATCTGCATGGCCTGATACAAGAGATTGATGACTGCTTGTCCGGGCAACTGGACTACGAAATCATTGTAGTGGATGACGGTAGCAGCGATGGAACCCCGGGGGCATTGCAGGAGATGCAGCCGTCATTCCCGGGCTTGCGCGTGATACGCCATCAAGTGAATTGCGGGCAGAGCGCCGCTATATGGACCGGTGTGAAATCCGCCCGGGCACCTTGGATAGCGACCTTGGACGGTGATGGGCAGAATGATCCCGCGGATATCCTGCGTTTGTATCATTTGGTAACGGATTCCCCGGAATTCCAACATGTGGAAGCGGTGATGGGCCATCGCCGCCGGCGCCGGGACAGTGCTTGGAAACGCCTTGCCTCCCGGGTGGCCAATAGTGTCCGGCGCCGTTTGATGAAGGATAATGATCCTGACACCGGTTGTGGCCTGAAGGTGTTTTCCAAACAGAAATTTTTGCTATTACCGTATTTTGATCACATGCACCGATTCCTCACTGCGTTATTCGAGAGGGAGGGTGTGCAAGTGCGTTCCGTAGCAGTACGGCATCGGCCCCGTGTAAAGGGTGTCTCCCACTATGGTGTAGGCAATCGCTTGTGGGTGGGAATCGTGGATTTAATGGGTGTGTTGTGGCTGCAGCGCCGTAACAAACGCCCCGTCATCGATAAAGAGGACTAACAATGGAAGCGACCATTCCAATCCATTGGCTGATGGTAGGCTTCGTCGGCCAGGCGCTATTTTCCATGCGGTTTCTTGTGCAATGGATTTACAGTGAAAGACGCCGTGCCAGCGTGATACCCGTGGCCTTCTGGTATTTCAGCCTGGCAGGGGGCGCTACCTTGTTCGGTTACGCCCTGTTTCGACAGGATCCGGTATTTATTGTGGGGCAAAGCGCGGGTATTTTTATCTATTTACGCAATCTGTACTTTATTCATCATCGTAACCCACAGACCCCTGCGGATTCCGG
>JAZFSS010000123.1:0-2638 GCA_036446275.1 Gammaproteobacteria bacterium
CCTGAAGGCGTTACGAGAGATCGGTGTTGATTATGCGCAAGGTTATGGGATCGATAAGCCTCATCCAATGCCGGTCAGAAAACAACACAGGAAGGTCGTTAATAGCAATTAGCGTTAAGCCCGACAACCTCCTAGCACCCATGGGGTGCTTGCACCAGGTTGGTATAAACATACCCCAGCCGGCGTTTTGTAGGCACCTTTAAAGCGCCGATCCCACTCTCTTCACCAATAAATCATCGAAATGAGCTGCTACCGGCTTAGTCGATGGATTTAAACCTCGCGCGGTTTTTGTTGCTCTTTCCCGCGTTTGGTAGGGCCATAGAATGGCCGGTAGTGCCTCAGTTTAGACTACAGACCAGAGAGGGTAGGACGTCCCCGTCGCTTAATCTCGTTGCGCCTGGCTTGCTACACCTTTCTTCGCTTCGCTATCCTGCTACGCTCGAAAGTCCAGGGTCCGCCATCCTTGGCGCACCCGTTCACCGGGACGAAGGTCCATTGGACCTTCGTCTGTTTCCGGTTCACCCTGTTTCGCTACGCCAGTCCGGCCTTCGCCATCCCTGGCGAAGTCGCGCGACGGGGCGACCATTCACAGGATGGTCGCCTACCTCCGTCGCGCCCATGGCTTCACTCGAATCGGAGGCGTCTCGCGCCACTATCCGTGTTCCGCTCGCCGCCTACGACGCGCTGGGAACTCCTTCCCTCTCTGTGCTACCGCTTCGAATAGCGTCAAACTGAGGCACTACCGCTTACTCTGTTCCCTGTTATCCGTAATCGGTCACCGGCATTAAAAAGCCCCGCGCGAGGCGGGGCTTTTGATGACCGATTTCGCTGGAAACCCTAGCCGGTTACTACATCCACATATTTGCGCTTCCTAGGCCCCCGGTTGATGAACCGCACCACACCGTCGGCCTTTGCAAACAGGGTATGGTCCTTGCCACAGCCCACATTGACTCCCGGGTGAAAATGAGTGCCCCGCTGCCGCACAATAATGTTACCCGCCCGCACTGCTTCGCCACCATACTTTTTGGTGCCAAGCCGTTTTGATTCTGAATCGCGGCCGTTACGTGTACTACCGCCTGCCTTTTTATGTGCCATGGGTCGCTACCTCAACCTAAACATGTTAAGCCGCTGAAATCAGCCGGCAATATCCATTATCTTCAGCTCCGTATAGGCCTGCCGGTGACCCATGCGCTTCAGGTACTGTTTGCGCCGTTTGAACTTGATAATCTCTACCTTCTTGTGGCGCCCATGACCTGTCACCGTTGCGGTAACCTTACCCTTATCCAGGTACGGGGCGCCGATTCTGATGTCTTCCCCATCAGCCACCATGAGCACGCGGTCAAGTTCCACCACTTCGCCTTCCGGGACATCCAGTTTTTCCACTCGCAGGGAATCACCAGGCGCTACCCGGTATTGCTTGCCACCAGTGATGATTACCGCATACATTATTGAATCTCCAGGACTTATCCAGACTTACAGGTCGATACACTCAAGGGACGCTTATTGTAATGATCCAGCGTAAGTCGGTCAAACGGCCATTCTGTAGCGTGGCGACCACCGGGAGGGTACACTAGGGCTGCAAAATCACCGCGTTAGCGCTGCCCTATAGCCCCCGGCTCATGCCCGGATGTCTTGAGACTCCTGTATCCCATGCAAGAAGTTCTGGAAAAACAAAAACTTTTTATGGATCTTGCCCAGATTCGCGGATTGGTATCCGTGGATATGGCGGCCGTCAATCAAATAGTTTGTAAGAAGCTAGCCTCCGATGTAGGGCTGATCGGCGATCTGGGGACGTACATCGTCGACAGTGGAGGAAAACGCCTGCGACCGCTGCTATTGCTACTGGCGGCCCACGCCTGCCGCTATGAGGGTCGCCAGCATCTCAACCTTGCCGCTGTGATCGAATTTATACACACAGCCACCCTGCTCCATGACGATGTGGTGGATACCTCGGAATTACGGCGTGGCCGGAAAACCGCCAACGCCATTTGGGGGAATCAGACCAGTGTGCTGGTAGGGGACTTTCTCTATTCAAGATCCTTCCAGATGATGGTGGAGACCAACAGCATGAGGGTAATGGATATTCTGTCCAATACCACTAACACCATTGCCGAAGGCGAGGTATTACAGCTGGTCCAGGCCCACGACGCGGGTACGACTGAGGCGAAATACATGGATGTGATTCGGCGCAAGACCGCCAAACTGTTTGAAGCCGCCGCGCAATTAGGAGCGGTGCTAGGAAAACAACCGGAATCTGTAGAGCACGCCATGATCAATTATGGCCTGCATCTAGGCACCGCATTCCAACTGATAGACGACGTGTTGGACTACAGTGCCGATCCCTTGAAAACGGGCAAGAATTTGGGCGATGATTTGGCCGAGGGCAAACCCACGCTCCCGCTCATTCATGCCTTGAATAAGGGAAGCCGTGACCATGTGGATCTGGTGCGTAGCGCCATCGAAAATGGCGGCCGGGAAAACATCAGCGGTGTACGGAACGCCATTGAATCCACTAACGCCATTGCGTACACTGCCCGGGTTGCACGGCGGGAGGCCGATGCTGCGATACAGGCATTAGCGCCGGTGCCCGAAACCAAGTACAAAGAAGCGCTATATGCCCTCGCGGAATTCTCCGTGA
>JAZFSS010000124.1:0-8599 GCA_036446275.1 Gammaproteobacteria bacterium
AACTTATCTGTGCTGATACCGATTTCGGCCCCTAAACCATATTCATAGCCGTCGGCAAACCTGGTTGAAGTATTGACCATTACAGAACTGGAATCCACTTCCCGTAAGAAACGGCGGGCTCGTCCATAATTATCGGTAATAATACTATCGGTATGCTGGGAGCCGTACCGGTGAATGTGATCCATCGCGGCCTCCAACCCATCGACCACTCGAATAGCAAGAACGGGCGCCAAATATTCAGTCTGCCAGTCCTCCTCACTTGCCGACGTGACAAAGGGAAGAATTTCCTTAGTACGATTGCAGCCTCGCAATTCAACCCCCGCTTCCTTATACATCCGGCCAAGTTCCGGCAGCACCTGTTCCGAGATACCAGCAGCCACCAATAAGGTTTCCATAGTATTACAAGTTCCGTAGCGCTGGGTCTTTGCATTAAAAGCAACTTTTACCGCCATTTCAAGGTCAGCCTCGTCATCCACATAAACATGGCAGACACCATGCAGGTGTTTGATGACTGGTATTCTAGATTCTTTACTGATCCGTTCGATGAGACCTTTACCACCACGGGGTATGATCACGTCGATATATTCATCCAGCCGCAGCAACTCACCGACTGCGGCACGATCAGTGGTTTGAACTACCTGTATTATATCGCTGGGCAAGCCTGCTTCCGCCAACCCCGAATGGATACACTTTGCTATCGCCTGGTTAGAGTGCAGGGCTTCCGAGCCACCACGCAGTATGGCCGCATTACCTGACTTCAGACACAACCCCGCCGCATCCGCGGTTACATTCGGCCGCGACTCGTAAATTATTCCGATTACGCCAAGGGGGACACGCATCCGGCCTACCTGTATACCTGAGGGTTGGTAGTTAAGGTTCGTTATCACGCCAACCGGATCCGGCAAAGACACGATCTGGCGTAGCCCATCCGCCATCGCGGCAATGCGTGAGTCGGTCAGTTCCAATCTGTCTAACAAGGCCGCATCGAGACTGTGCTCTTTAGCAGCCTGCAAATCCTTTCGGTTTTCCTCTGTTAGATGTTGCACCGAATCTTCCAGCGCTTTGGCTATGGAAGTTAGCGCAATATTCTTATCATCAGTCTCGGCACGGGATAGTTGCCGTGCCGCAATGCTAGCCCGCTCGCCCATCTGTCGCATATAAGCTGCAACATCCATACCTAGGGACTCCGCATTTGCATTCATAGGATTTCGCCGACCTTCAAACCAATTATCAATGCCGCCCTGCAAGCTCGCCACGTATCGATAACTTGGCGCCCGCCATAAACAGCACTAATTGTAACAGTTCATCCCAAGCATTTCCGTTAGCCTGTCCTTTGGCGATACGATCAATACCAGAGCAACGGCCCAGTAAGGTCCGCCAAATTCTTAGTGGGTAACGTTCTAACGCTCTTCCCACGGCAGCCTTACGGGAATCCCAAACCTTGAATCGAGTCAGAACCTGGCTAATGGTATTTCCATCTGTGATCGAACGGGCCATAGCAATCAACTTCCGCAACTCCCAACTTAATGCCCCGACCACCGCTACCACTTCTACTCCCTCACCCCGCAGCCCCTGCAAAACCCGGTGGCAACGGGATGCTGTCCCTTCTAACGCACTATCGATAAGCACGAACGCCCCGAACCGCGCGCTGTCACCCACGCTGTTTGCGATCAGCCGAGCGTCGATAGAACTGGCGCCATGCAGTAAATAAAGCTTCTCAATCTCCTGGGCACAGGCCAATAGATTTCCTTCCACACGCTCCGCCAGCAGGTTGATCGCCTCGTTGGTCGGGCGCAATCCCCTTAGCTCCATGCGCCGGCGAATCCAGGCCGGCAATCTTTTCATGTCTATGGGCCAAATCGGGATGAAAATCCCAGCGGATGACAGCGCCTGCACCCACTTGGTGCGACGCGTGGACGTATCTAATTTACCACAGATCACTAGCAGTAGCGTGTCCGGCGCCGGGCGCTCCGCATAACCGCGAAGCACTTTTCCACCGGCATCACCTGGCTTCCCCGTCGGTAACCTCACTTCCAAGATGCGTTGCTCGGAAAATAACGATAGACTTCTCGACGCTTCCAACAACGTATCCCAATCGAAGCCACGTTCTACATTAAATACATCTCTGACAGTATAGCCCTTGGAATGCGCGGCGGCGCGGATAGCATCCGCGGATTCCTGAAGTAGCAGCGGCTCATCACCGCCCAGCAGATAGATCGGCGATAATTGACGCTTTAAATGATTGTCTAACTGTTCAATCCGTAATTGCATAATCTATAAAATAGCAATGAAACCAGTAAAACAAGTGTCAGGTGATTTAACATTCACCTGCAACGATAAGAGCATTGTCATGCTGAGGCCAACTCCAACTGGCGCATAATCATTCGCGCCAAATCCTGTTGCATTTCACGCCGCACCAGGCCCGCTTCGTTGGTCTTGCCCAGCACATCGGTTTCATCGAACAAGATAACGCGACTGATTGCCAACTCCCGCCGCGGGAGAATTTTCTTTCCGTCGGCACCCAGCACTCGGTATGTCACCACATAATGTAGTTCATACTCTCTAACCTTGCCGGTGGACCCGACGGATAGCACTCTTCGGTTGACACTATCCACCAGGATCTCCAATACTGACAGGGCCTCATCCCGCGTTTTAGTCACTTGCGCTCCAGAGGCTTGTAATTGTTGGCGTAAATATCGCACCAGTAGACTATTTGAATTCGCGCTGCTCAGATAGATCACCGATATTTCCGGTGACAGTTGACGAACTCCTCGCAAATGAAACCCGCAGGCCGTAACAATAAGGGAAACAGCGCAAAGCGCCGGTATCAGGCGCGTGAAGGCAAACCGTTGGCTACGATGATGCATGACTATTGGCCATAGTGAGTTCACAAGTTTTGAACCGACGCCACATTGAACTATACAACGATGTTCACTAGCTTGTCTGGCACCACTATTACCTTTTTTACCTCTTTATCTGCTATATGCCGTTGTACGTTCGGGTCCTGCCGGGCGGCCAATTCGATGGCCTCGTTGTTACTCCCAGCAGCAACTGACACCTTAGCCCTCATCTTGCCGTTCACCTGGACCACCAGCTCTATTACATCCTGCACCAACGCAGTAGCGTCCGGCTCCGGCCAGGTTGTATCGATAATGGCCTCTTCAATCCCAATCGCAACTGCAGGCCACAACTCGTGGCAGATATGAGGAACGATGGGCGACAATACACGAACCAATATATCCATAGATTCAACTAGCGTAGCAACTGCACCACTGTTCTCATCGTTTAAAGATTCTTGGCTGGGTAATTGACTCAAGACGTTAACCATCTTCATCCCCGCCGCCACTACGGTATTGAATTGATAACGGTCTACATCATAACTGGCCTGTTTTAACAAACCGTGGATTTCGCTCCGTACTTTTCGCATATCATCATTCAGATGCCTCCAATCAAAGGAACCCAGAAACCGCCGGCGCGATTCACAATCGATTAATTCGGGAAATCCGTACTCTGGACGGTTGCTTAAATTCCACAATCGCTTTAAGAAGCGATGAGCGCCGGAAACGCCTTCGGCAGACCATTCCAGCGACTGTTTCGGCGGCGAAGCAAACATGGTAAACAGCCGCACGGTGTCTGCTCCATATTGATCAATTAACTGCTGAGGGTCAACCGTGTTGCCCTTGGATTTTGACATCTTGGAGCCGTCCTTGAGCACCATCCCTTGCGTCAATAAATTGGTAAACGGCTCGTCGCACTCGACCAGCCCTTCGTCACGAAGCAGCCTGTGGTAAAAGCGCGCATATAATAAGTGCAAAATGGCATGCTCGATTCCACCAACATACTGGTCCACCGGTAACCAATACTGGGCACCGGTTTCAACCATGGAACGATCGCTATTGCCGCCGGCATAGCGGGCGTAATACCAGGAGGACTCCATGAAGGTATCAAAAGTGTCTGTTTCACGTTCGGCGGGACCATCACAGGATGGGCATCGGGTTTCATGAAACTCCGGCATCCGCTGCAACGGGGAACCCACCCCATCTAATGCAACTTTCTCGGGTAACACTACCGGCAGATCCTCATCGGGAACCGGTATCGCCCCACAATTCGGACAATTAATAATAGGGATGGGAGTACCCCAATAACGCTGCCGGGAAACGCCCCAGTCCCTCAACCGATAATTCATCCTTTTGCAGCCCTTGTTGTCTTGTTCCAGATACACGGCGATTGCATCAAACGCCTGGTCAAAGTCCATTCCTGTAAATGGGCCTGATTCCACACATACACCCTTCCCAGTAAAGGCGCCTTCGGACAAATTCACCGGTGCGCCATCAGCAGGTGCCACAACCTGAGTGATGGGTAACCCATACTTGTGGGCAAACTCCCAGTCCCTCTGATCATGTGCCGGCACTGCCATTACCGCACCTTCGCCGTAGGCCATTAATACGAAATTGGCAACGTACACCGGCACCTCGGCGCCGCTGACAGGATGAATGGCCTTGAGTCCGGTATCCATGCCTTTTTTCTCTAACAGTTCCATGGCTGCCTCCGAGGTTGCCATGCGTTGGCACTCTTGGATAAACGCCGACAGGCCCGGATTTTTTTGCGCTGCCTGCTCCGCCAACGGATGTTCTGGGGCTACCGCTACATAGGTGACGCCCATGATGGTATCCGGCCTGGTGGTAAACACCCGTAGCGGCTGCTCCGAATTTCCCAGACCGAAATGCACTTCGACCCCTTTCGACCGGCCGATCCAGTTGCGCTGCATAGTACGCACCTGCTCGGGCCAGCCGGTGAGCCCATCCAGGGCATCCAATAATTCGTCAGCGTAAGCAGTAATCTTCATAAACCACTGAGGAATCTCTTTACGCTCTACTACCGTATCGCAACGCCAGCAACGCCCATCTACCACTTGTTCATTGGCAAGTACCGTACAGTCCTTAGGACACCAGTTAACGGGAGCAACCTTTTTATATACGAGGCCTTTCTTAAACAGCCGGGTGAAGAGCCACTGCTCCCAGCGGTAGTACTCCGGATGGCAGGTTGCCAACTCACGGTCCCAGTCATAGCCGAAACCCAGACGTTTAAGCTGGTCTCGCATATACCGAATGTTCTCGTAGGTCCACTTGGCCGGCGGCACCTGATTTTGGATTGCCGCGTTTTCAGCCGGCAAGCCAAACGCATCCCATCCCATGGGTTGCAACACATTTTTCCCCTTCATGCGTTGATAACGGGCGATTACATCGCCGATGGTATAGTTTCGTACATGGCCCATGTGCAGCCGGCCACTGGGATAGGGAAACATGGACAGACAATAAAATTTTTCCCGCCCGGCGTCTTCTTTGGCACGGAACGAGTTCCGATCTTCCCAGTATTGCTGGGCTCGCGCTTCGGCCTCCGCAGGTTGATAGATTTTGCTCATTAAAATGGTCAAGTGCCATTGCTACGAAATATGCGAACTAAGCATACCGTAGCCAAATGGACACGAACAGGGTAGGCCGAGACTGGATAACGCTAAAAATAGGGAGGCTTTTCATGGGATGCGGAATAGGCCACACTTAGAGTACCCCACACCAAAAGGTCTACGCCCATGACTAAGTCAGATCAGCAACCATCAGGGCCAGAGCAATTGATCCAGGCCTACAACAGCATGATGGAGAGGGTCCAAAAAGCGATTGAAAAGACTGAGGAAAGCGTCATTCCAACCTTGCAACGCAATATCGAGATGGCGCGGAACCGGGCCGTGGAACTGGGCGAACTTACCCGGGAAGAAGCGGAGAAGGTCGGCTCCTACCTGCAGCGTGACCTGGAAGATGCAGGGCACTATCTGGCAAAAAGTGGCCGGGAATTCAGAGACTGGCTGCGCATTGATTTAGAGGCTATTGAAGACCGCGCGCTGGAAATGCTTACCCAGGTAGCGGATAAAACCAAGCTGGAATGGCTGGCGTTGGAAAGGGACCTGCGAGAAGGCCCGCCATACCATAGTGGAGAAATCACCGGGCCCGGTACTTTGATTTGCGAAGGCTGTGGAAAGCCAACCCACTTTAATACCACCGGGCATATTCCGCCGTGCCCTCATTGCCATGGGAAAGTGTTCCGGCGCGCTATGCCTGACATGCCTGGAGACGATTAACGACATCTACACATTTCTAATACCCCGCCATCGCTCCAATAGCACGCACCCCATGAATAAGAAGAACGCGCCAATAATCACCGGCCAGTCGCCGAACCGCACGTACGGCGTAGCGCCTGCAAGAGGAATAATGGTTCCTTCGACCACTGCCGCTTCGAACTGCGGCGCCAACGCGACCACCCTTCCTTTGGGATCGATAAGGGCCGAGATCCCGGTATTGGTGGCGCGTAACAGATAGCGGCTGGTCTCCAGCGCTCGCATACGCGCCATTTCAAGGTGTTGATGGGGTGCAAGAGAATCTCCAAACCAACCGTCGTTGCTTACATTAACCAGCCAAGCAGCAGCAGGTAAGGAACGGATAATTTCGTTTCCAAATGCAATTTCATAACAAATAGAGGTGCCCATGGGATAGCCGGCGGCGCGGAGCAGGGGCTGATGGGCGGAACCCCGATTAAAATCGCCCAAAGGTATTGTGAAGAATGCTAGCAAGTCTCCGAGCCACCTGCGCATGGGAATATATTCGCCGAATGGAACCAGGTGCTGCTTACGATAGAAACCGCCGGACTCACCCAGGCTCATTACTGTGTTATAGACGCCCCATTGGTCCAATTCCAAGATCGGAATCCCCGTGATCAAATCTGTATTTGTCTGTCTCGCAATAGCTTCCAATTCAGGAATCAGGCCATATTTTACCTCATGATAGAAAAGAGGGATTGCGGTCTCTGGCCATACCACCAGATCCTGATCCCAATGATTTTCCGTCAGCTCCAGGTACCGTTGCACCGTTTCCTGCTGTAGCGCCGGCAACCATTTCTGCTCCTGGGGTATGTTCCCCTGCACGATGCTGATTTGCAGCGGGCTACCGCGGCTTTCTGTCCAGGAGAACTGGGACGTCCAGGCACCGCTCAGCCAAACAATGATCAGTAATGTGGCCGTCCACCAGCGAACGACACCCCGGCTACTGACCAACAGAAACAACCCGCCGGCGGATACCATGACCAAAGCCCCCACCCCGTATATTCCCAACAAGGGGGCAAAACCAGCCACGGGGCTGTCGATCTGGCTGTAACCGATATCTAACCAAGGAAATCCGGTGAACAACCAGCCCCGCACCCATTCCAATAGGATCCATGCGGCTGGTATTACAAGACCAATACGACGCCAAGGGTGGCCCGGCACCAAACGGCTACCGAGAAACCCAGTTAGGGCTGGAAACAGCGCAAGTACCGCAACCAGTAGCAGGGTTGCTAGCAATGCCACTGGCACCGCCGCCCTACCGTAGGTGTGGATGCTTATATACACCCAGGATACTCCTGCCCCGAACATGCCGATGCCAAACAACCAACCCCGCCAAAAACACCGGCGCGGCGTGATCTCTTCCCATAAAGCGATTAAACCGGCAGGCATTAGTACCGCCAACGGGAACCATCCGACTGGCGCAAACGCCAAAGGCATAAGCAGCCCCAACAAGGCCGCGGCGGCATCACCCAATTTCGGAGAACGTTCAAAAAGAGGAAAGGATAGAAACACTCAGCGATTTCCTGTTAACAGCTTGCGGGGAACGCACTAAGGAAACTCTGATATGCTGTCATTGCGAGGAACGAAGTGACGCGGCAATCTCCAACCTACTGATTCCAATGTATGAGATTGCTGCGCTACGCTCGCAATGACGGTTTTGCTCGAATTGATCAGAGACTCCCTAAACGTACAGCGTCAGCGAGTAAACGAGGCGTTCCTTTTCTGCGCGGATATCGGTCAGTCGGCTTGCTGCTGCAACTGCTTATCTATCGAAGGAAGAACAGTTAACTGTAGAATATGAATACGCCGGTTATCGGCCCGCAGGACTTTGAACAGAAAATCGCCAACCGTTACACTCTCCCCGCGCTTTGGCAGATGCCCAAGCTCACCCATCACCAATCCACCAACGGTATCAAATTCTTTATCGCTGAGTTCGGCGCCAAAATATTCATTAAAATCTTCCACGGGAGTCAGGGCCTTCAAGGTGTAACTTTTTTCGCCGTGCTTGAGGATATAAGTATCTTCATCGATATCATGCTCGTCCTCTATTTCTCCCACGATTTGCTCTAGTACGTCCTCGATAGTCACCATTCCGGCGACACCGCCATATTCATCCACCACAATAGCGATATGATTACGGCTGGCACGAAACTCCTTCAACAGAACATTCAGGCGCTTGCTTTCAGGTACAAACACCGCGGGACGCAACAGATCCCGTATGCTGAAATCGCCTGCAGCTTGCGGGCCATAGCGCAATAAATCCTTTGCCAATAAGATGCCTACTACTTCATCACGATTATCGCCAATCACAGGGAACCGCGAGTGACCACACTCGATAATTAAGGGTAGGATGTCAGCAACCGTAGCGTCCCTAGCCACTACTACCACCTGGGAACGGGGAATCATGACCTCGCGCGCCTGCATATCGGACACCTGCAGTACACCTTC
>JAZFSS010000125.1:0-4584 GCA_036446275.1 Gammaproteobacteria bacterium
GCCGTTTCGGACCAGCCCGCGGCATGACTTCGAATCAGTTCCGCCAGGGCTTTTATATGATCGGGCCGGTCATTGAGGGCGGCAATATACCCGAACTGGTTACCGCCGTGGTGTAAGAATATTTTGCGGTTCTGCAATGCAATCTCTTCCAAGGTCTCCAGGCAGTCCACGCTGAAGCCCGGGCAGATCACAGCCACATGCCCGATGCCTTGTTGAGCCAACTGCCGCAGTATCGCACTGGTTTCGGGTGTCAGCCATTCTTCTCTTCCGAATCGGGACTGAAACGTGATTAGCCATTGATCGTCTTTTAACCCTAACCGATCCGCGACCCTCAGCGCAGTTTCATTACACTGCCGGGAATAGGGGTCACCCAGCTCTATCAGTCGCTTGGGAAGACCGTGAAAGGAAAACAGTAGCCGCTCCGGGGTCCCTTGCTGTTGCCAATATTCACGGACGCTATTGGCAAGCGCCTCGATATAACCGGCATTGTCATGATAGTGGGTGATGCAACGAAACTCCGGTATCCAGCGCCATGTTTCCAGTATCTTGTTTACCGCATCCAATGTGGATGCGGTAGTCGTGGCGGAATACTGCGGGTACAGGGGCAACACTAATAAACGGCCTATGCCGGCTTCGCGTAATTTCGTCATTGCCAATTCTATAGACGGTTGCCCATAGCGCATTCCCAATGCAACCTTGACCGGTCCGGGCATCATGTCCTGTAGCGCCGCGGAAACGGCGGCGGCTTGATTTTCGCTATTTACCAGGAGCGGGGATCCCTTTTCGGTCCAGACCTTTTTATACGCGTTTGCCGCCCGTCTTGGCCGGATACGAAGAATGACCAGATGCAGTATTAGCCACCAAGGTATGCGCGGCAGATCAACTACCCTCGGGTCCCACAAGAACTCCGCCAGATAACGCCGTACAGCCGACGAGGTGGGCGCATCGGGTGTTCCCAGATTGGTAACCAATATCCCGGTGCAGGTTGGTTCTTCGCCGTCGAAGGCAGGTGGATTTACAGTTTTGGACATGGCAAGAGTTGCTTGCAAGCGGCGCTAATATTGGTCGGTAAGCGGTGTTCCTGATCGCAGACTATATTTAAAGTAAAATCTATAAAACATTATATAACATTTTGTTAATTATAAGTATATAGCATGTAATTTCGCGTAAATTTCAATGGCTTCCAGGTGCCTGTAAATTGGTCAGGCCGGCTTCAGCCACGGCGCCGGTGGATGCCCCACGGTACAATGCGGCCACGAATTCTGGAAAGCCGGCATGGCAAGCGACCACACTACTGATGATAAGTCCCCTTCTGTTGGCAAAGTGCTGACTAGCGTAATCGCTGGTTTTTTTGGCGTGCAAAGCAGTAAACGTCGTGCCGAGGATTTTACTCATGGTAAGCCGTCTCATTACATCGTGATCGGTTTGCTGTTCACAATGGTGTTTATCCTGGTGATCTGGGGAGTCGTACAACTGGTGGTCCGGTTAACCACCGGCTGACCCATTAGCGGGGTATTGCTATGTGTTTTCACGATTCGCCACTAGATCGTCTACTACGGATGGATCCGCTAGCGTGCTAATGTCCCCGAGCGCATCGGTTTCATTGGCGGCGATCTTGCGCAGGATGCGCCGCATGATTTTCCCGGACCGGGTTTTGGGCAGGCTCGGTGCCCACTGAATTACGTCGGGTTTGGCGATGGGGCCAATCTCCGCTCGAACCATGTTCACAAGTTCATCACGTAATGAATCATTAGGGGTGGCGTCCTTGATTAAGGTTACATAGGCATAGATGCCCTGGCCTTTTATATCGTGAGGATATCCCACTACCGCGGCTTCCGCTACGGCGTTGTGTAGCACTAATGCGCTTTCCACTTCGGCAGTGCCTAATCGATGTCCGGATACATTCAGCACATCGTCGACCCGGCCGGTAATCCAGTAATCGCCATCTTCATCCCGCCGGGCGCCGTCGCCGGTGAAAAACATACCTGGATAAGTTTTGAAGTAGGTGTCAATGAAACGCTGGTGGTCCCCAAATACTGTACGCATTTGTCCGGGCCACGCCCGGGTGATAACCAGGTTGCCGGAAGCAGGGCCTTCGAGAATCTTGCCGTCTTGATCCACTAACGCCGGCACGATGCCGAAAAAAGGCTTCGTGGCGGACCCTGGTTTTAGTTTCGTGGCGCCAGGCAGTGGAGTGATGAGCTGGCCACCCGTTTCGGTCTGCCACCAGGTGTCCACGATGGGGCATCGGCTTTCACCCACTACCCGGTAATACCACTCCCAGGCTTCGGGATTGATGGGTTCCCCCACTGTTCCCAGCAACCGCAGGCTTTTGCGGGACGTTACCGTAACCGCTTCGTTGCCTTCACGCATTAAGGCACGTAGCGCGGTGGGCGCCGTATAAAAAATGTTCACCTTGTGTTTGTCCACTACGCGCCAGAAACGCGACGCATCGGGATAGGTGGGCACACCTTCGAACATCAGCGTGGTGGCGCCGTTTGTTAACGGGCCGTAGACGATATACGTATGGCCCGTGATCCAGCCGACATCGGCGGTACACCAGTACACATCACCGGGGTGGTAATCAAATACGTACTTGTGGGTGATTGCGCCGTAGAGTAGATATCCTCCAGTAGTATGTAACACACCCTTTGGTTTGCCGGTGGATCCGGAGGTATAGAGGATAAACAAAGGGTCCTCGGCATCCATCTCCTCCGCTGCACATTCGTTGGAGGCCTCATGCATGGCTTCGTGCAACCAAACGTCACGCCCTTCCTGCCAGTGTATGTGGCCGCCGGTAACCTTCGTCACCAAGACTGTGTGCACGTCGGGGCACGACGTTAACGCCTGATCTGTATTGGCTTTCAAGGGCACCGTCTTGCCTCCGCGCAAGCCTTCATCCGCGGTTATGACTGTTCTGCAGTCAGCGTCCAGAATGCGATCCTTCAATGATTCTGGTGAAAACCCGCCAAACACAACAGAATGGACCGCGCCGATTCGCGCGCAGGCAAGCATGGCCGCAGCCGCCTCGGGGATCATGGGCATATAAATACAAACCCGGTCGCCTCTCTTGACACCACGGCCCTTTAGTACGTTAGCAAGCCTGCAGACATCGTCATGTAACTCGCTGTAGCTAATGCTTTTGTCGTCGGCCGGGTCATCCCCCTCCCAGATGAGCGCCACTTGGTCCCCGCGGTCGTCAAGGTGACGGTCTAAACAATTAAAGCAGGCATTCAATTTGCCGCCTTCAAACCACTGAATATGGCCCTTCTGAAAGTCCCAGTCCGAAACCTTGTTCCAGGGTTTGAACCAGGTAAGGAATTTTTCCGCTTGTTCCGCCCAAAAGCCGTCCGGGTCTTCTACCGAGCGCTGGTACATCTCTTTATACTGCGCTGCCGTGACAAAGGTTCGTGCGGCCACCTCGGCTCGAATATCGTAGACCTTAACTTCCGACATGGCTCAGTCTCCCGTCCGTTTGCAGGTAGCGGATAGTTGCCCATAACAGCGAAGGGTGGGTGGTGTCAGGTTGCCGGTAACGCCTAATCATTGCGGTCTCCTCGGGCGGCCGTTGGGCGCTACCCTACCATGGTTTGCGTAGCGCCTGGAACCGATCCTGGCGCTGCTACGGGCAGGCTTGGGCGGCATGGAATTTTCTGCCGGTCCCAATGGGTAATCGCCCAGCTCCAGAACTCGTCCAAGGTGGCCTCTGCCAGTTTACTAGGAGGTTTCTGGCCAAGAAAATCCAGTGCCGCGATTAACGATGGCAAGAGGTTGTTCTGATCCAAAGGCGGGGCGTTGGTTTGTTTGCCAAGTTTTAAGCCGTCCTCGTTGACGGCAACCGGCAGATGCAGGTATTGGGGAAGCAATAGGTCCAGCAGTTTTTGTAAATGGATCTGACGTGGCGTCGAAAGCAGCAAGTCGCTGCCCCGCACGATATGAGTGATTTCCTGTGCGGCGTCGTCGACGACCACGGCCAGCTGATACGCGAACAGCCCATCGGCCCGCCGCACGACGAAATCACCGATTTCAGATGCCAGCCGCTGACAGGTCATGCCCTGTAGCAAGTCATTGAATTTGATTTCCTCATTATTGGTGCGCAGTCGCTCGGAACGGACTTTGCGGTTAGGGGGCAAGCCATTGCGGCAGGTGCCGGGGTATACCGGCCCATCAATGCCGGATAGCCCGCTGTCAGCGATTTCCCGCCGCGAGCATCCGCATGGGTAGACCATACCCAGGGACCGGAGTCGATCCAGCGCCTCGTGATAGCGTTGCTCGCGGTGGCCTTGGAACCATACCGGGCCGTCCCAGCCGATTCTCATTTTCTCGATGGTGCGCAGGATATCGTCCGCGGCGCCGACGACTACCCGAGGCTGGTCGATGTCTTCCATGCGCACATACCATTGGCCGTTGGCGCTGCGAGCGTCCAGATAGCTTCCCATCAGGGCGACCAGAGAGCCGAAATGAAGCGGGCCGGTAGGGGATGGGGCAAATCGGCCCCTGTAGCCGATCAGGTTCTTGCCGGCTTGCGCGGGCCTTGTTTTTTTGTCCTGGGTATTGTTACCCATGCGTGGGGTCTCGCGGGGG
>JAZFSS010000126.1:0-5988 GCA_036446275.1 Gammaproteobacteria bacterium
AGTAACTGCAACCTTGCCGGATTTCTTCTTTAACAGTATTTCCTTCACTACTTTACGGCAGATCTTGGAAATTTCGCGCTCAAGATTACGGACTCCCGCCTCCCGTGTGTAATAGCGGATAATTTCTCGAACGGTCTTCTCGCCCAAAGAAATCTCGCCCTTCTTTAGCCCGTTGTTATTAATCTGCTTGGGAACCAGGTATCGCATCCCGATATTTACTTTCTCGCTCTCGGTGTAGCCGGGAAGCCGAATGACCTCCATACGATCCAACAAAGCAGGCGGGATATTCAGTGTGTTGGCAGTGGCCACAAACATTACATCAGAAAGATCGTAATCAACTTCCAGGTAATGATCCCCAAACGTGTGGTTCTGCTCTGGATCCAATACTTCAAGCAATGCAGAGGACGGGTCGCCACGGAAATCCATGGACATTTTGTCTAACTCGTCTAACAGATAAAGCGGGTTACGCACACCGATCTTGGACATATTCTGAATAATCTTGCCCGGCAACGAGCCGATATAAGTGCGCCGGTGTCCCCGAATTTCCGCCTCATCCCGCACGCCGCCAAGGGACATGCGTACAAACTTGCGGCTGGTAGCGCGCGCAATTGAGCGGCCAAGGGATGTTTTACCAACACCCGGCGGTCCTACCAAGCAAAGAATCGGTCCTTTTAACTTACGCACCCGCTGCTGAACAGCAAGGTATTCAAGAATACGTTCCTTCATTTTCTCCAGGCCATAATGGTCCTCATCCAACACCTTTTTCGCCTGCGTAAGATCATGACGCACCTTGGTTCTTTTTTTCCACGGAACACCGACCAGCCAATCAATGTAGTTGCGAACAACCGTGGCCTCCGCCGACATGGGCGACATCATCTTAAGTTTGTTTAGCTCGGATACCGCCTTTTCATGCGCCTCCTTGCTCATGCCGGCTTTTTCAATTTTCTGCTGTAATTCTTCTACCTCATTGGGCACATCTTCCATATCGCCCAGTTCTTTCTGAATGGCCTTCATTTGCTCATTCAGATAATACTCGCGCTGACTCTTTTCCATCTGTTGCTTGACGCGGCCACGAATCTTTTTCTCTATTTGCAGAAGATCAATTTCACCTTCCACCAAGCCAAGCAGGCATTCCAAGCGTTTGCGGGAATCTTCAATCTCCAGAATGCGTTGTTTTTCATCCAGCTTGAGGGACATATGAGCGGCTATAGTATCCGCCAGCCGTCCTGGCTCATCGATACCTGATAATGAGGTTAGAATCTCCGGTGGAACCTTTTTATTTAGCTTTACATATTGGTCAAACAGGGTAAGCATCGAGCGCATTAGCACTTCCACTTCCCGGTCGTCAGGAGGTTCCTGGGCCGTTAATATGGAGACTTCCGTGGAGAAATACTCATCAACCCCAAGAAATTCTGTAATCTGCGCACGTTCGGTTCCCTCCACCAGCACCTTAACAGTGCCGTCAGGCAGTTTAAGTAACTGCAAAATACTGGCAACCGTTCCTACGCGGTGGATATCATCTACCTGGGGGTCATCTACCTCTGCGCTCTTTTGTGCTACCAATAGAATCTTCTTGCTATGCTGCATCGCAACGTCCAGAGCCCGTATGGATTTTTCCCGGCCCACAAACAGGGGAATCACCATGTGCGGATAAACCACCACATCCCGTAATGGAAGTACCGGCATGATGGTCGTTTGGCGATCGCTTGAATCAGAGGACATATCTTTTTGCTCCACGTCGAAAGACCTCATTAATCAATAACTGGTCCATTTAACTACATTATTTCCACGATTGCGGTGCCATTCCCCCTCTTTTACTAGTGTAAACCAGAACCCCGCCGGAAAACCGCGACTTGATCCCTATATTGGGGTCCGGAACCCCAAGTTCAAGTCAGGATACCGCACTTGCAATATAAGCAAATATTGCGCCAATCAAATCGCCACACTAGGTTGTAGAAACAATAAAGCCGGTTGGCTTCAAAAGACGGGGAAATCAGTCTGCGGCGACGCGCTGCTCAGACGAATCAAAGACCATATAAGGCTCTGATTCTCCACGAATTACTGCCTCGTCCACCACCACTTTCCGGACATTCTCCAACGAGGGCAGATCATACATGGTATCTAAAAGCACCTGTTCCATAATGGTCCGCAAGCCACGAGCGCCAGTTTTCCGTTCCATGGCCCTCTGCGCCACGGCCCGCAAGGCATCTTCACTGTATTCCAACTCGCAACCCTCCATTTCAAACAGCTTTGCGTATTGCTTTGTAATCGCGTTCTTCGGTTCTATCAGAATCCTCACTAATGCATCTTCATCCAGTTCTTCGAGGGTAGCCACCACCGGCAACCGGCCGACGAACTCTGGGATGAGACCATATTTGATGAGGTCTTCAGGCTCTACTTCGTAGAGAATCTTGCCAAGGTTTTTGTGATCGTCTTTACTCTTAACCTGCGCCGAAAAACCGATACCCCCTTGCTCCGAACGTCCAAGAATAATCTTTTCCAGCCCTGAAAACGCGCCGCCGACGATGAATAGGATATTGGTAGTATCAACTTGCAGGAATTCCTGTTGCGGATGCTTGCGTCCGCCCTGGGGGGGAACCGACGCGACGGTGCCTTCGATCAGTTTAAGCAGTGCCTGTTGGACACCCTCGCCCGACACATCGCGCGTAATGGAAGGATTGTCAGATTTGCGCGAAATCTTGTCTATTTCATCAATATAGACGATCCCTGTCTGGGCTTTATCGACGTCGTAGTCACACTTTTGCAGCAACTTTTGGATGATATTCTCTACATCTTCACCCACATAGCCGGCTTCCGTAAGCGTAGTTGCATCAGCGATCGTAAAGGGAACGTTAAGGAAACGCGCCAAGGTCTCGGCAAGCAGCGTCTTACCTGACCCGGTAGGCCCGATCAGCATAATGTTGCTTTTGGAGAGTTCAACATCATCTTTCTTGCCGCGGGTTTCCAACCGTTTGTAGTGATTGTAAACGGCTACTGCTAATACCTTCTTAGCGCGCTCCTGACCGATAACATACTCATCCAAAACAGTTTTGATTTCCTTGGGCGTCGGCAGATCACTCCCGGTAGGCGACGCCTTTTCCTGCATTTCTTCGCGAATAATGTCATTACATAACTCAACACATTCGTCACAAACGAACACGGACGGCCCAGCAATCAGCTTGCGGACCTCGTGCTGACTCTTACCGCAGAACGAACAATAGAGCAGCTTTCCGTCGTCGCCCTTACCGTCTCGGTCGTTGCTCATAAACAACCCTCACATCGCTGGATCTGCAAAACCCATATACCCATCGGCCCAACAAGCCCTATATTAGTACGGTAGTCCACCATTGCTCCAGTTAACTGGCGCTATAATTCCCGTGCCCGGGGGTGCAGGCCATGTGCATCAATTTTCTCCCAATTTGCTCCGGTCCTGGAGCACTTCATCAATCAACCCATATTCCCTGGCGTCTTCAGCATCCATGAAATTATCCCTTTCCGTATCCCGGCTAATGGTTTCCAATGGCTGCCCGGAATGCTTAGCCAATATTTGGTTAAGCCGTTCCCTGATCTTGAGTATCTCCCGGGCATGAATATCGATATCAGTGGCCTGCCCTTGATACCCGCCCAATGGCTGATGAATCATCATCCTTGAATGGGCTAGACAATAACGCTTGCCCTTAGCGCCGCCCGCCAACAATAGTGCCCCCATACTAGCAGCCTGTCCTACGCACATAGTGCTCACATCCGGTTTTATAAATTGCATCGTGTCATAGATAGCAAGTCCCGCGCTCACGGAACCGCCAGGCGAATTAATATACAAATGGACGTCCTTGTCGGGATTCTCTGACTCCAAGTACAAGAGCTGGGCTACAATCAGGTTAGCGGTGTAATCTTCGATCGCCCCTACGACGAACACCACACGCTCCTTTAACAGACGCGAATAGATGTCGTAGGAGCGCTCGCCCCGAGCAGTCTGCTCGATTACGATCGGCACTAAGTTCAAAGCTTTGGCATTCCCGGCTCCACCCACGTCAAAGTTATCGGTCATTTGCAGCCATCCTTTAGGTGTTCATTTCTTGCCGAAGTTGCATTAAGTCATCGAAAGTCATGGACTTATCGTCAACTTGAAGCCGCTCTACGATCCAGTCCACGACCTGATCTTCCAGCACCGCAGCCTGCACCCCGCCGAGCCGGTCAGAATTGTCATAATACCAGCTCACTACTTCATTCGGATTTTCATAGCTCGCCGCCAAGGATTCCACTACCTGACGCACCCGGGCTGCGTCCACTTGTAGATTATTGTCCTTTACGATCTTACCTACCAGCATTCCAAGCGCCACCCGCCGACGCGATTTTTCATTAACGCTCATTGAAGTTCCGGTGACTCCCGCGCCCTCCGACACTAATGCCTCGATCTTTTTCTGCTCTTCTTCCACCAAGCCCATTGGCACCTCCACCTGATTGTAATGCAGGAGAATATCGAACACTCTCTCCTTTATCACCAACTTTAGCGCCTGATCCAGTTCCCGGTCCATGTTGACCCTTACCTCTTCTTTAAATTTCTCAAGCCCACCCTCGTCGACACCGAAACTGAGCGCCAGATCATCACCCAGTTCCGGTAACCGGGACTCGGCCACGGAAATGATTTTTACTTTAAAACTCGCTTGTTTGCCCGCTATCTCTGCTCTAGACAAATCCTCAGGGTAAGTCACCGTGACGGTCCGCTCGCTTCCCGCCGTTGCTCCCACCAGCTGTTCATCGAACCCATTTACTATTGTTTCAGCGCCCAATTCAATATCAACGTTAGCACCATGGCTGCCTGGAAAAGACTCTCCATTAATTGCTCCGTCATAACTAATGCGCAGTTTATCGCCAATTCGCGCTTCCCGCTCCACTGGCTCCCAAACGGCGCGTTGCTTTCGCAGCTTTTCCATTACCATCGCTACATCTTGCTCATTAATTTCGATAGTAGGTCTTTCCAGCACTGCATCACCAAGCTGGACCGCAGAAAGTTCAGGGTAAACTTGAAACGTAACCACGTATTCCAGTGCCTGGCCAACTACCGAGTTATCCGGCCATTCGATCTTTGGCTCGCCTGCAAGCTCAATCTGCTGCTGTGCCATAGCTTCATCCAGGGTGGTGCGAACGACTTGATCTACGACCTCTTTACGCACCTGGTCGCCATATTTCCGCTCCACGACCTTGACCGGCACCTTGCCGGGCCGAAACCCATCTATACGGGCCGTGCGAACCATGTTCTGCAACCTATTACTCACCTCTTGGTCGACCCTTTCGGCAGGAACCTCGATGGTCATGCGGCGTTCCAGCTCACCGGTATTTTCAACAGAAACTTGCATCAATTTCCCTCATACTCTTTGGTATAAACGCGAGCCCTTTTCATGCGGAACAAAATAAGACCCGGCTTTTTTATATCTCGTTCGTATCTTGCTACAGTAAATCACATTGGTGCGAAAGGAGAGACTCGAACTCTCACGGGTTTCCCCACTGGCACCTAAAGCCAGCGCGTATACCAATTCCGCCACTTTCGCAGATCGCCGCAATCGATTCCTCACTAACGGGTTGCGTCTGGTAAGTCATTATAACCTATAACAAATTTCAGACGTAACCTGTGTTGAGCAGATACAGGCAAAATTAGGCGGTCAGGCAACCATGACTGGTGGGCCGTATAGGAATCGAACCTATAACCAATGGATTAAGAGTCCACTGCTCTGCCTAGTTGAGCTAACGGCCCGGATCGTGCGCACATTGGAGCATAGGCACTTGCTCCAGTTCAACAGGCCAAGAAATGGGGTGGACGATGGGACTCGAACCCACGACGGCCGGATCCACAATCCGGGGCTCTACCAACTGAGCTACGCCCACCATTTAAAAACCGTTCCCAGCCATCCATGGCGTTACGTCGGCAGGTTACTGATATCTAAAGCCTGATCCTGGCGCGCCCGGCAGGAATCGAACCTGCAACCGTCG
>JAZFSS010000127.1:0-2429 GCA_036446275.1 Gammaproteobacteria bacterium
TAAATGGACTGCGTTGTTACAAACGTTTCAACGGAGTGTGTTGGGGCGACAGAGATGAGAACCTCGGGTTCGACAAATTCGCCTGGAGCGTATTTGAACAGCGGAACAAAGTGAGGCTGGCCCCGTAGGGGCGAAGGGCAGGATGCTCGGAGTAATCCTGGCGCCCCAGCCATATAAATGGACTGCGTTGTTACAAACGTTTCAACGGAGTGTGTTGGGGCGACAGAGATGAGAACCTCGGGTTCGACCCATTAAACATGGCAAAGAGTGTGAGAAACTTGGCTGTATCGGAGTCCGATAGCCGGATGATGGTGTTTGCGGGTAATGCCAACCGGCAACTTGCCCAGCAGATCGGGAACCACCTCAAGCTGCCCCTGGGTAAGGCAGTGGCTGATCGTTTCAGCGATGGTGAGGTGATGGTGGAGATTATGGAGAACGTCCGTGGTAGGGATGTTTTCATCGTGCAGTCAATTTGCGCACCCACCGATGCTAATTTAATGGAATTGCTGGTCATGGTGGACGCGCTGCGCCGCGCCTCCGCCGGTCGAATTACCACGGTAATTCCCTATATGGGATATGCGCGACAGGACCGTCGGCCACGCTCGGCGCGGGTTCCTATCACGGCCAAGGTCGTGGCGGCAATGATTAGTACGGTCAGGGCGGACCGGGTTCTGACTATGGATCTGCATGCAGATCAGGTGCAGGGATTTTTTGAGATCCCGGTGGATAACGTGTACGCATCACCGATCCTGTTGGGCGATGTATGGCGGCAGAAGTATCCGAACCTGATCGTGGTATCACCGGATGTAGGCGGCGTGGTGCGTGCCAGGGCGTTGGCGAAGCGGTTGGATGACGCGGATCTGGCAATCATTGACAAACGTCGTCCGCGGGCCAATCAGGCCCAGGTAATGAATATTATAGGTGAAGTAGACGGGCGTACCTGTGTCGTAGTGGATGATTTAGTAGACACCGCCGGTACCCTGTGCCAGGCAGCCATGGCACTGAAGGCGAAAGGAGCGTCACGGGTTGTGGCCTATTGTACCCATGCGGTGTTATCTGGCGCAGCCGTAGAGAATATCGAGGCGTCGGATCTGGATGAACTGGTGGTGACCGATACCATTCCACTACGGCCCGACGCAAAAAAATGTAAACGGATTCGGCAACTGACGATTGCGGAAATGTTGGCGGAAACCATGCGCAGGATCAGCAACGAGGAGTCGGTAAGTTCCATGTTTATGGATTAATGTCTTGTTTGGAGGTGGATGTTGTTAGTCCGCCTTATTTACGCCGAGCCTGGTCGCGGGGGAGGCATTGCAAATCCGGAAGTATCGGACACGTAGGAGAGTAATCATGAGTACCAGCTATGAGCTGCAAGTAGAGATCCGTAGCGATCAGGGCAAAGGTGCGAGCCGCCGCCTGCGTCGTGCCGGCAAGGTGCCGGGAATATTGTATGGTGGCGGGGGGGATCCCCAACCGGTGGCACTGGATCACCAACGCCTACTTCACAGTCTTGAGAACGAGGGGTTCTATTCCCATATCCTCACGGTAGACGTGGGAGGGAAAAAGCAAAAGGCGGTGTTGCGTGATCTGCAGCGTCATCCGACCAGGCACGCTATCCTGCACGTGGACCTGATGCGGGTTAGCGAGACACAAAAGATTCGTGTGCAAGTACCATTACACTTCATTGGGGAAGATGTAGCGCTCGGCGTGAAGGAAGCCGGGGGTATTATGAGCCACGATCTCAATGATGTGAGCGTGGAGTGTCTGCCTAAGTACCTGCCGGAGTTCATTGCGGTGGATGTCTCCCAACTAGACATCGGCGAGTCTCTGCACTTGTCAGACCTGGTATTGCCCGAAGGCGTCGAAGTGCCTGACTTGGTTCGCGGCCACGATCCGGTCATGGTGTCCATCCATGTTCGCAAGGCCGAGGAAGTTGAAGAGGTTGAGGAAGTTGAAGAGGTCGAAGGCGTTGAAGGCGTCGAAGGGGCTGCCGAGGGTGAAGCGCCGGAAGCACCGAGCACCGAACCGGAAGCCGGCGACGGCGAAAAGTCGTAGCCCGTTATATTTGGTCTCACATCGGTACCAGGCCCGGTTTGCCATTGCTGCAATAGTGATTTGGACAAGTCCTTAAGCCATTGTCCGACATTCAACTCATCGTGGGTTTGGGGAATCCGGGGCCAAAATATGAATCGACCCGGCATAACGCCGGGTTTTGGTTCGTAGACAAGTGGAGCCGGCAGCAAGGACTTACGTTTCGCACAGCAGCCAAGTTCCACGGTGAAACGGCGCAATGCAATGTAAGTGGCAAAGATCGCCGTGTGTTCAAGCCTTCCACCTATATGAACCACAGTGGCCAGGCGGTTGCCGCCTTGGCTGGGTTTTACCGTATTCCCTTGCCGGAGATCCTGGTGGTCCATGATGATATCGAT
>JAZFSS010000128.1:0-10141 GCA_036446275.1 Gammaproteobacteria bacterium
CACCAAATACTCCGCCCCGCGATAAAGCTCTGTATGACCCTTCTGTCTGCCAAAGCCTTTGACCTCTGTGACGGTGACTCCTTGTACGCCGATTTCCGAAAGTGCCTCCCGGACATCATCTAGCTTGAACGGTTTTATAATCGCAGTAATCAGTTTCATTTCGCACGCTCCTTCCCAGTCTGTTAAGCCGAAGTAATTGAACCATCAAACAACGCCACATAGCCTGCATATTGCACGAAGGGTTCGAGGATCAGGGCGAATTTGGCCAAGCAGTTTGGCCGATCGTCCGAAAAAGCATAGCCGTAGCTATGGTTTGAGGGGGATCGGTCAAACTGCAACGCCAAATTAGGTCCGAACTCGAACAAGACAAACTGTACCATTAGAACATGGCGCTAATTCAAACACATACAACTGACATTCATATAAAACTTAACTGATTGTTGTCCACCTTCGTGCAATACGTAGGCTAATACAGCATTCGCTAATATTCTTATTAAATATCGCTTGGTACGGAAGGCCGCCATTATGAGAGGCCCTCGGTAGCGAGGCAAGCTCACAGGCAGCTATGCTAAAAACGCTCTAATTGGTCAATAAACAAGCGGGTTTCGGGAAGTTGATGATCCAGTAATAGCCGCACTGCGGCAGCGGTTAATTCCGGAGGCCCGTTCAAATAGACGTCATAACCGCTCAGGTCCGGGTGATCAGTAACCACTTTTTCTGCAACCTGTAACATAATCTTTTGCAAATCGGTCAGTTGCTCGGGTAAGTCCGGTTGAGTATCGGCGCTCAGCCAATCAGTTTCATAACTAAGAGGTATAAAACGAAAGTCGTCCAGAGCATCCTGCCAAGACCGGCAGAAGTTAGCCTGATAATGCCCTTCTTCATCATTTGCAATCCAATACAACTGCATGGACTGCTCGAACTCCAATGCAATTGCGTGTTCGATTACGCTTTTGATGGGCGCGAAACCTGTCCCATAAGCAATAAATATGATTGGACGGGTGGACTTCTCATCCAAGACAAGCCGGCCATAGGGGCCTTGCAAAGAAACCTGCTGCCGAAGTTTTAGTTTAGAAAAAATAAAATCGGCAAAATCATCCCCTGGTGTCCTGTGAATATGGAACTGCAAAACCATGCCGTTACAGGGACAACTGGCAATCGATTTGTTACGGTCCAGCGCGCCTTCCAGTGAAATAGTTACGTGCTGCCCAGCCAAAAACTGCAAAGTATTGCTGCGCGGAGTGCGTACTTCCATAACCATGATGTCATCGGTAATCGCTTCCAGCTTGGAAACGGTTGCTGTGAGTTGCTGATAAGGAATGTCACTGGCATCCGCGATCTCCGTCGCTTCAACTACCATATCTGATGCCGCCATTGTGCGGCACATCAGTATTGTTCCGATACTCTTTTCGGCTTCACTTAATACATAGTCATGATGGAGGATCTCTCCCGCTTCGCCAGAGGTTACTTTTGCCTTGCAGAAACCGCAGGTTCCCGTGGTGCAGTTAAATCCTACTGACAAGCCAAAGCGCAACGCGGCCTCAAGAATCGTTTCACCACGCGCCACAATGAACTCGTGACCGCTGGGCTTAAGGTGTACCGTGAAGGCCATGGATTATCTTTCTCTTCTGTTTATCTATGACGCAAAACCGCGGCGCTACAAATGGTTTAATGAATCTCTTAGTTGATCCAACGTATCTCGCGGGCTGTAGTCTCACCTACCACGCAATATTTTAATCCGGCCGGCATCTTGGCCTCATCTTCTGTCAATGGAACTCGGCCTCCCATGATTTCCGCCAGGGACTGCGGATACAGCGGTTTTCGGTCCGGCTCGGCGTATCCTGCAGGGAAAATAGGCGAACCATTAGCTGGATTATATTTGTCCGACGCGCCCACCGTATGCAGCAACTCATGGGCAATAACCACATTGTTTCTGGCTCCCATCCCCCGGGATGAATAAGCATTCACCACCCCGATTAATCCCTTCTCCAACCCCAGGGAATGCCCCAGGCGCTGATGAGTGGCGGGATCATGGTACAAAACGAAAATGCGAACGTCCTCCGGCAACCCGTCGTTCAACCGACCCATGCGATAGGCCCAGTAGCGCAATCTGAGACTCCATAAGACAACCTTCAAAACCGCACCATCCTCTGGGGGCTGCGGGGGCAACTCAGTAACTTGTGGATGCAATTTAAACTTGATTGGGGATCTCAACACCCTGCCGTAGCGCTTCATTTCCCGATTCAGGAAGTGAGTAATTGGCTGGAACGTGGCGGGTGTCAGATGGCTAATGTAGCTACTGGAAATTTTACTGCCATCTCCATTGATTGGGTAAATCACCACCCAAAGAGAGCGGTCCCAGTCTGTGCTTCGCATCTTCGTCAGCACTGCATCCGTGGCTACAAAAAACAGCACGAACAGCAGCACGATAATTCGCCATTTACGAAAAGTACGACCTGACATCACCTACTCCCTTTACTGTACTCAGCCAACGGATGCGTACCGATTGCCTGTTCCTCATTCATCGCAAGCCTTGGAATCCAGAATAATTGCGCCTTCAGGATAATCCATTTGCACCGACTCCACTATTGAGCCCAACAAGGTCACCCTACCTTGCCATCGATTTACGCCATCAGTGCTGAATTCGAATCTGTATCGACGTCGCAATAATACGCGGTGACCGCTATTGCGGCCTACGCCGACCCTTACTAGAGACACGGTTTGATCTAATAACTGGGCATTGGTTTGTCTGCAGGCAGCCGCGCAGACCCGCAAGGCACGCTCTCGGGCATGCAGGCTGTCCACCCAGAACCATATTAAAATTCCCGCCCCGACAAGGATAATCAAACCGCTCATAGGACAATAGTTTAACCCGGATAGTAGTATGACATTTACTGTGCCGGAACCAGTGGCTACTATATACTAGATGCTAACGGAGACTACACCTATAAAGAGGGTTGGCCCATGCCTTATTTTGTTTATAAGATCCACCTTGGCAAACGTCTTGAGCACATGACACAGTTTGATTCCTTCAAGGAGGCCAAGACTTTTGCCAGAGAGCATCGAGCTTCGCTAAAACCTGAGGATAATTACACCGTCAAGATAATCTTTGCGAAGGATACAGCGGAGGCGGAGAAGGAACTTACCAAGTATCGCGAAGCCCCTATTTTGATGGAACACGAAAAGTAGGTTTGATGGAAGAAAACGAATATAAAAGTACCTACAACGCCATCAATCAGCTTCGCTGCGTATTTGAAAAAGCGATCCTCAGCAGGCGCTGTGACTGTGCGCTATCCAACCGTTTCTACCTCGCAGACAGAGAGGGCATCAGTTGTAACTCCGCCAAAGCACAATCGATATGTCAGACGTTACTGCAACAACTCCGAAAAAACGCCATGTTCGCACTTAAGGTTACTCATATAGGCGATTCATTGCCCCACGCAAAAGAGATCAAGGTTCAAAATGGAGGCGCACTTGGATTACAACATGCGCTTTATCCGGAAATGGCTAAGAAGGATGAATATGTGGCTGATATCCATGCAGTGGTAACGGATGCGCTAGACCGTTATGGCGGAATAGAGGAACTTCCATACCCCGAAATTATAAAGGCTATTGTTGCCTTTGAAGGCCGTCGCAGACGACCACCAAATAATTAGTAATTAATATTACTAATTATTATGTCCTACGCAATAGAAACGCTTACCGCTTGCAGGCCTTTAGGCCCGCGTTCCACCTCGAAGTTAACCTTTTGGCCTTCTGTTAGGGTTTTAAACCCGTCACCACTAATTGCAGTGTGGTGCACAAACAGATCTTCATTACCATCATCCGGCACGATAAACCCGAACCCCTTTGCGTCATTAAACCATTTAACGGTACCAGTACTCATTTTTTGTTCCTCAGTTATTCCTTCGAGTTATAAGACCCTTATTTTTTGACAAAACTAGTGATGGGACAGAACACCTAGTCATCTTCCGAACCAGCTAGAATCCCTCGCGCGGAGTATACCCCGGTTATTCTATGAAACGAAATTCCCAACGATTGGGCGTGCAACATGGACACGTAAACCTTCATGGGAACTGACAGTTCGTCAAATATTTGGCATACATCGCGTTTCGTTCACTGGTATTAAATCATAAGGTTGTTGAGGCCTTACCGTTACTTGTTTGGCCATATTCCGAAGTGCCACGTCCCTTACGGACGCTGCCGCTGAAACAATATTACGAACCGCCAAGAACGCCAAGAACGCCAAGAAAATCATTGCGCGGCCTTTGGCCGCGAAAACAAATCCTACATGGGGAATGCGCACCCAAGCTCCGGGGCGGGACTGAAAAGAATTAATAATTAATAGAGCGGCCCTTGGCCGCCAAAATTGTTTTTCTTGGTGCCCTTGGCGGTTTATTTTTTATCTCTTATCTACCTCTATCACTTCAACCGCAACCCTTGCCGTGACACCGCAAAACAACTCATAGGCAATGGTGCCCGCGTGATGGGCCACATCATCCACAGGCAGGTCTGGACCCCATAGTTGCACGGCATCACCTGCCCTTGCAGTGGGCTGAGAACGTAGATCCAGAATAATCATGTCCATGGAAACCCGGCCAATCAGCGAAACCTGCTGTCCGTTGACCAATACCGGGGTCGAACTTGGCGCGTGCCGAGGATAGCCGTCACCGTACCCGATTGCCGCGACACCAATAAGCATGTCCTCTGGGCAGACCCAATCGCCGCCATATCCCACTGCATCGCCACGCTGGCAATGTTTCACCGCGATCAAGCGGCTGGTTAGTGTCATTACCGGCTGCAAACCTAAATCGTCAGCAGTATTCCCCAGTAATGGCGACGCGCCATAGAGCATGATTCCCGGGCGAACCCAATCCAGGTGCGTTTTTGGCCATGCCAGCAATCCGGCGGAATTTGCCAGTGACCGCTCGCCCTCCAGGCCTTTCGTTACCTGTATAAATTTTGCCAACTGCTCCGAAGCAGTATTACTATCCCGGTCGTCGGCGCAGGCAAGATGTGATAAAAATCGTAGCGGCTCAGCAACATTGGAACAATTTCCTAACCGCTCTAGGACATCGGGTAGATTCTCAGGCATAAAACCCAAGCGATACATGCCGGTATCGATCTTGAGCCATACGGAAACCGGTTTTGCCAGGGTCGCCTTTTCCAGAACCTCTAACTGACTGGCATGGTGAACCACCAACTCCAAATCAAGACGAGAAATAGATTCCAGTTCCTGAGGCTCGAAGAAGCCCTCCAATAACACGACAGTCTGCCGTACACCGGCTTCCCGCAATTCCATCGCTTCTTCCAGGCAGGCGACGGCGAATGCATCAGCGGAAGGCAGGGCCTTTGCTACCCGTATTAAGCCGTGACCATAACCGTTGGATTTGACGACCGCCATAATGCGGCTGTGGGGGGCCGCGCTACGCACGCGGCGGAAATTGGATTGTAGAGCCTGTAAATCGATCAGCGCCCGTGCGGGTCGCGTCATGGAAATCCCTCACCACCGTAGACTTCCTTGGCAAAGTCTTCGAAGCGCGTGCAATAGCTGAGAAATGTGAGCCGCTTCATTCCTATGGGTCCATTACGCTGCTTACTGATAATAATCTCTGCGGTATTTTTATCGGGACTGTCTTCGTTGTATATCTCGTCACGATAGATAAAGATGATTACATCGGCATCCTGCTCTATGGCTCCCGATTCCCTTAGATCCGACATGATGGGCCGTTTATTCGGGCGCTGTTCGAGACTGCGGTTCAATTGGGACAAGGCGACCACAGGTACATGCAGCTCCTTGGCAAGGGCCTTCAAGGAACGTGATATTTCAGAAATTTCCGTGGCCCGGTTTTCCTTACTACCCGGCACCTGCATCAACTGCAGATAATCCACAATGATCAAGCCTATATCATGTTCCCTCTTCAGGCGCCTCGCCCTGGCACGTAATTCCGTCGGGCTCAAAGCGGGCGAGTCGTCTATAAACAGCTTTGTTTTTTCCAGAATACTAACGGCTTGGGTAAAACGGGGCCAATCCGCATCATCAAGTTTACCGGTGCGTATTTTATGCTGATCAATGCGCCCAAACGAAGAAATTAAACGCATGGACAATTGTTCGCCAGGCATTTCCATGCTGTAAATCGCCACGGCTAACCCTCGTTTCAGGGCCGCGTTCTCCGCGATGTTCAGGGCGAAGCTGGTCTTACCCATGGACGGTCGGCCGGCAACGATAATCAAATCCGAGGGCTGCAAGCCCGCTGTCAGTTCGTCGATACCGGCAAAGCCCGTGGGTACCCCGGTAATCGGATCGTCCTGGCTCGAAAGGATATCGATACGGTCTACTGCCCGGCCGAGCAGTTCCGCGATATGCACGAACCCTCCCTGCCGGCCATGTTCCGCGATCTTAAAAATCTGCTGCTCAGCGGCTTCCAGGAGTTCTGCGCTGGAGCGGCCTTCCGGGAGAAATGCGCTATTTGCCACCGCCGTGCCGACACTGGCAAGCTGACGAAGAATGGAGTGTTCTCGAACAATATCGGCATAGGCGCGAATATTGGCGGCACTGGGGGTGTTCTTGGCCAGCGTTCCCAAGTACGCCAATCCGCCGGCATCCTCTAACCGTTTACGTTGTTCTAACCACTCGGAAACAGTGACTACGTCGAAAGGTTGGGATTGATTTGAAAGTTCAGCGACGGCCTGATAAATCAGGCGATGATCCTTGCGATAGAAATCGCCTTCGGTAACACGGTCCGCGACCTGGTCCCACGCCTGATTATCCAGCATGAGACCGCCCAGCACGGACTGTTCTGCCTGAATGGAGTGAGGTGGAACTTTAAAATCTTCGTGTTCCATCCCCGCCACCACCAACGGTTTTACTGATTCGGCCATGGGCTTACTGGTTGATATTTAAGAACGTCGTATTAAGTTAAGAGAAGCTACCCATTCTCCGGTTTGTGGCACAGTTCGCAACCACTATCGAAATTCGCCCGTCAACAGGCGACCGAAACTCTAAGTTAGTCGCCCAGGCCTTTGATACCTTTAGAATTTAGAAGTAGGGCCCTGAAACTTGGGCAACCCTTCAATAATCATTCAGCGACGACGGCAACGCCGACAGCGACTGTCACATCGGCATGCAAATGGATATCTACCGTGTATTCACCCAATTCCCGGAATGGACCGGTGGGCATACGCACCTCATGACGCTCTATCGCTACCCCGGCTTCTGTAATTGCGTGGGCAATATCACCGGTGCCGACAGATCCGTATAACTTGCCCTCGTCACCGGCCTTGGCCGCTATGGATACCGACAGCCCCTGCAATGCCTCACCCCGGGCCTGGGCCTCCACCAGGGTTTGTCCTGCAATCTGTTGCAGTTCTGCGCGCCTCGCCTCGAACTTGGCAACGTTTTCCTGTGTGGCAGGCGCCGCCTTACCGCTAGGAATCAAATAATTACGGCCGTAACCGGACTTGACCTTTACCTGATCGCCCAGATCACCCAAATTATCAATCTTTTCCAACAAAATTACTTGCATAACACGTACCCCGTAACTTCATTATCCACTTGCCGATGTTTACGCCCGAGCCCATCAACTGTGGGTCTTGCGCAACCGGCCTCGGAAATCCAACCAACTATCCGTCAACCCAGCTAACCCCAAAAACAACATGGTTTGGGGCGGAACCACTAGCAACAGAATATACACAGCAACCAACCAACCCGTATGCGCCCCTAATAACCCAACGGTGCCGTGTACCAACGCTAAACCCGCCAAAAAATACAGTACCAGCAAAATCACGGCGGTTTGCATGGCGAGCGTTGCCACCAAGCCATCCCCTAGCTGACCCAATACCACCAGGCCCAATGTCGCCCAGCCCAAAGCCGGTTTCAGTCGTAAGCCGTGAAATTCACCACGGAACCCGCCCGGGTTATACAACATGGCCTGCCAAGCCCGCGCCAGATACAAGGTCATTATTAAACCAAGCATGGTGGCGCCCACCAGAATTCCCGTCATCATTTCCGCGGCACGCCGCAGCCATTGTTCCGGTGCCATAGTAATGCCGGATCGCTCCAGCATCGGCTCCATTACGGGCTCGAGCACTGTCTGCCACCAGGGTGCTGGATCACCATAGGCCAAGTACACGCCAAACAGTGCCATAACCCCCAGCAACGCGGCTCCCTGCATGGTAATGGGCAGGGAGCCTGAACTCCTTAATAACAGCGCCAGTAACCATGACGGCACCCATAGGAACAAAGTGGCGAGCACCGCTGACAGTCCTTGCCCTAATACCAGCTGTCCCAATACTGCGGTACCTAATGCCGCAGCCGCCAGCAGCAGCAATCCTTCCCGGCACCCTAACCGTAAAGTCACCAGGGCGATTACCGCCCCTCCAAGATAACTGAACGGTGTCAGAGGCCGTGCCGCCAAGGCAATTACCGCACTGGCGGACGCAATCAAAATGGCGTTGCCTCGACTGCTCATTACGAACTTTGCCAGCCAACGCATTACGCTCCGTCCCTAGCTGCCGTCATGGGATTACATGACACCTTATCCCAGCCTTTATCGGGCCCGCCGGGAAGAAATATTCGTGATCTCGGAAAATCGGACCGCAATGGAGTCAGTTCTTGAAGCTTGAATTTTGCAACCTGATTGCGATCGTTTCATCTAAAGAATTCAAGATTCAAGACCCGGCCTCAGTTCGCGTGCGGCGCCTTTTACGAGGGCGCTAATGGGAATCGCAGTATGGCAATAACGCCAAATATCGGGCCCGCTTTACCGCTGTAGCCAACTGACGCTGGTAATGCGCCTTGGTGCCGGTGATGCGGCTGGGCACAATTTTGCCGGTCTCGGTAATGTAATTCTTCAGCATTGCAATATCCTTGTAGTCTATTTCCTTGATGCCTTCAGCAGTGAAATAACAAAAACGTTTGCGGCGGAAAAAGCGAGCCATGATTACACCTCTTTCAATCAGTCGTTATCTGGTACCACGGAAGATTCAACTTCTACCGATTTCTTCATCCCTTCAGCATCCATAGACGGTGCATCAGTATTCGTCTCGTCATCCTTAGACGGTGCATCAGTATTCGTCTCGTCATCCTTGCTGCCCGCGTCCGCTGCCTGATCAGCGCCACCAATATCCTGGCCATCCCGATCCTTCTCTTCTCGCTTCGCCAAAGGCGAGCGGTCAGTGATTGCCTTTTTTCGGGACATCACCAAGTTACGAATTACCGCATCATTGAAACGAAATGCGCTGGTCAGCTCTTCTAACACCTCAGCGGAGCACTCGACATTCATGAGCACATAATGGGCCTTGGCAATTTTTTGGATAGGATAAGCCAGCTGACGCCGGCCCCAGTCCTCTAACCGGTGCATCGTGCCGCCGGCGGACTCAATCATTGAGCGGTACCGCTCAATCATGGCAGAGACTTGCTCACTTTGGTCCGGATGGACCAGAAACACGATTTCATAATGCCGCATGGGCTTCTCCTCTCGGGTTGGCAGCCTTCCGTTCAGGGCGGTAAGGCAAGGAGTAAACTAATATTGAGAAAGCGCGCTAGTCTACTGGAACTCAGGATTTACCGCAATTCTATTTAGTCAGCGGCCAGACGTTGCCGTCTAGCCTCAAACAGCATTATGCCCGCTGCTACGGAGACGTTAAGGCTCTCCACGCTCCCGGCCATCGGTATCGCTAACAGGCCGTCACAGCGTTCCTGGGTTAGGCGACGCAGCCCCTTGCCTTCGCCTCCCAACACCAATGCGATTGGACCCGTGAGATCACTGTTATATAGGGGATCAGAAGCCTCTTGCGCTGCCCCGTAAATCCATACTCCGGCTTCTTTCAGATGTTCCAGTGCCCGTGCCAGGTTTGCAACTGTATACACCTGCACTGCCTCAACAGCTCCGCAGGCTACCTTACGCACTACCGGCGTAAGACCTACTGAGTGATCTTTGGGGATGATGACGCCATGCACCCCGGCCGCATCGGCGCTACGTAAACAGGCACCCAGATTATGGGGGTCCTGCACACGATCCAGCACTAATAGAAATGGGGGCTCCTCCATTTTTTCCAGCGCCTTCACCAACTCCCGCTCGCCCCCGGGCCGCGCTGCCTCCACCTCGGCGACCACGCCTTGATGCCGCGCATCGGGAAC
>JAZFSS010000129.1:0-4537 GCA_036446275.1 Gammaproteobacteria bacterium
ATGTATCTGCATAACGGATTTATTAAGAATTATTGCACACACTGCCGTTCGTTGTTGGAGGCGCGATTGGATCCCGAATTTGGCGCATCCATTCAGGGCAATACAGACTCCGAATGCCTGTTTGCCCTGTTTCGACAGTTACTGGCTGAGGAACCGGACCTACCCCTGGAAGCCGTGCTGGAAGGACTCTTTGAACAACTGGAGGAATGGGCCGGGCAACAAGAGGCGCTATTGAACATTGTCATTACTGATGGACAACGCCTGTATGCTGCGCGCCATGCGTTCAACCATGACTGCCCGTCCCTTTATTACATCACGGATGATGAATCCTTTCCTGGCGCACAACTCATCGCATCAGAGCCTCTAACGCAAGCCGATTTCTGGCAACCAGTCCCCGAACACCATATCTTGATACTCGATCCTGAACAGCCACCGGAATTAATACCCCTATGACAACACCAGGGACCTTGCAACAATTGGGTTCGCTGCAGACCATGGTCCGGGCCTTGGCGGAAGAGACGGACGAAACAACATTCCGTACCCAATATCACCCGGATTTGAGCCCCCTGGGCTGGCATTTGGGGCACTGTGTCTATGCCGAATGTTATTGGCTATACGAGGCGGTAAGCGGCAATAGGGAACTGACCGCCGCCATCGAGAACCTGTACATTCCTGCTAACAGCCCCAAACAGGAACGAGGTGCCAAGCTTCCCCAACGCGAGCGGCTGCTAGAGTGGGCGGAACAAGTTCAACAGCATAATCTCCTTCATCTTAAACAGTTAACCAGCCCGGCAGCCGATCATCATCTGCACGCCGACGAATACCTACAGCACTTTCTCATTCAGCATCGCTGCCAGCATGTCGAAACCATGATCATGGTGCTTCACCAGAAAGCCCTGCATGACACAGTTGCCCCATTCTCGGTCGAGAAACCACTTGTTTGTGCGCCGGTAACTCGGAACGCTCTGAGAATACCAGACGGCTATTACAAGGTCGGCGGCCAACCGCCGCTGGCCTATGACAACGAACTACCACAACAACGTGTGAAGATCGACTCATTCCACATCGCCCGTTGTCCGGTAAGCAATGCTGAATTTCTGGCCTTTATGGAAGCTGACGGTTATCTGCAAGAAGATTCTTGGGGCAGCAAGGGCTGGGCCTGGCGACAGCAAACCCTTGCCGCGCATCCGGAGCATTGGCGCAGAGACGGTAACAGGAATTGGTACGGTATCGGATTACGTGGCGCGTACGAGCTGATCCCGGACGAACCGGTTTCGGGAATCAGCTATTTTGAGGCGGAGGCCTACGCGCACTGGGCCGGCGGTAAATTGCCCCACGAATACCAATGGGAAACTGCATCACGACTGGAATTAATTGAACAAACGGGCCGGGTGTGGGAATGGTGCCGCAACACCTTTCATCCCTATGAAGGGTTTACACCATTCCCTTATGAAGACTACTCCCAACCCTGGTTTGACGGCGCGCACTACACACTGCGGGGCGGCAGTATACATACTCAACCTCAGGTACGCAGGCACAGCTTCAGAAACTTTTACACGCCGGACAAGCGGCACGTTTTCGCAGGGCTGCGGCTGGTGTTTAATTAAACCCGCACAGGCCTTTAAGAACCATGTCCGTAAAACTAACAATACCAATGACCTTGCCATCTTCCACCACCGGCGCACGGGATAGACTGAAGCGTTCAAATAATCGCGCGCAGTAACGAATATCCATATTCGGATCTGCCGCAATCACGGGCTTCGACATAATCTCATAACAATTAACCCGGTCAGGCGCCCGGTCTTTAGCCAATACATTCCTGGCGATGTCCGAGATCAGTAGAATACCGTACTCATCATTCTCGTCACGCTTATCCACGATCAGCGATTTATTGTCCACATACTTCATGGTCCTCAATGCCTCGCTGACTGTAGTCATCCGGTCCACGATATCGAAGTTTTTTTTCATAACATCCCGAACCCGTACTATTTGACGCTCGCTCATAGCTTTTCCTCCACAACATCCGCCAGACTTTCAATCTGATGCAGCACGCCCACCGCATCTTCTACATCGATCTGGAACGCGATTCCCGTACCGGGCTTACTTTCAAATTCGCCTGCCTCTGCAATCGCCTCCAAGATTAAACGACTTAAGTGCTCCTCCACCAGAAACAACAACACGTCCCGCTGGGTCTCCAGGCTTAGTCCGAAAAAAGTCTTGGCCTCCTTAAGGCCTTCCCCGCGGGCTTGATTAAGCACCGTGGCTCCGGTAGCCCCAGCCGAACGTGCGGTCTTTATCACCGCATTGGTCTTATTATCCTCCACCAGGACTATAAGCAATTTAAAGTGCATGATTTCTCTCCTGACTACTAACTGTAATCAACGTAGTAGGACCGGCGCCCCGCCGGGAATTCTAATTATTCCCGGCGATAGCGCCGGTCCTACAAATTAAAACTTCTCAGTTTCGATGCCTCGCCCTCCACTCACCAAGTTGTGCATATGCCAATACCGCAATAATCGGAAACAGGCAGGTAAAGGCGATTAATCCAAAACCGTCCAGCAGTGGGCTACGCCCCGGTACGGTGCTGGCCAGCCCCAAACCCAAGGCCGCCACTAAGGGAACCGTCACCGTTGAGGTGGTTACCCCACCGGAATCATAGGCCAACGCGATGATCACCTTAGGCGCAAACAGGGTTTGAATCATAACCACTATATAACCGCTGATTATGAAGTAGTGCAGCGGTATGCCTGTAATGATTCGATAAGTACCCAGCGCAACGCCAAACGCAGCGCCAATAGCCACAGCAAAGCGCAACTCCCAGGCAGTAATGGTACCGCCGGATACCTGCTGGGCCTTGAGCGCCACTGCAATCAAGGCCGGTTCCGCGACGGTAGCGGAAAATCCGATGGCCCCGGCAAAAATATACACCCAAAAATAATCCTGCCAGCCGATCTCCCTTAAGCTGCCGGCTACTTCTCCAGCAATAAACACAGGATCTGTTAACTGGGTCGCCATGAACTTACCCAGCGGGAATAGGGCATACTCCAGTCCTTCAAGAAACAGCACCATGCCCAGTACAACGTATACCAAACCCAACACCACCTGTTTTAGGTTAGGAATTGGGCGTCGAATCACCAGCCACTGAAAGCCAAAGATGATGGCCACAATGGGTGCAACATCCCTTAACGTTTCCAGCAATACTTCATATAAGGAAACAATCCATCCCATTAGAGAATCATCCCATAGGCCATAACAAATATAATCGGCGTCAGGGACGCAAAGGCAATCAATCCGAATCCGTCCAGCATCGGGTTGCGGTCCTTAATGGACATCGCCAACCCTACCCCCAGGGCAGTTACCAATGGGACTGTAATCGTGGAGGTAGTGACGCCACCAGCATCATAGGCAATACCAATAATTTCCTTCGGGGCGAAGACCGTCATGATCACCACCCCCAAATAGCCGCCAATAATCAGATACTGCACGGGCCAGCCCTTTACGATTCGTATCACACCAAGCACGATGGCGAACCCTACGGCCAAGGCTACCGTTAGGCGTAATCCCAAGGCATAGTTCTCCCGCGACAGTGTGCTGTGGTCAATCATGCCTCCTTCCGCCGCCACATCCGCCGCTTCATCTGCTATCGCGATCAGTGCCGGCTCCGCGACCGTAGTGCCAAACCCCAGCGCGAACGCAAACAGCAACATCCAACTCAAGCTGCCTTTGCGCGCAAACGCATAGGCCATACTCTGGCCAATTGGAAACAACCCCAACTCCAGCCCGCGCACAAACAGCGATAACCCAAGCACTACCAGCACGATACCACCCAGCAATTCCAGGGCGTTTGGGACTGGCTGTCGCAACACGAACAGCTGAAAGAACGAGATCACAATCAGAAGCGGCGCCAGATCGCGAAGACTATCGCGTACGGAAGAGAAAAATCCTGAAAATCGTTTTTTCATGTGCCGCCGAACCCAAAAATGGAACGTACACCCTACCCGATCACATCGGTTCTGTTAAGAGCCGCCCTGTGTATAATCCTTGCATGCCAACACCACCGTCCCACAATCATTACACCCGGCGCATTGGCAAGGGAATGGTGGTGGCCGCATGGGTCATGGGCCTGGCGCTACTAACATTGTTTTTCAATAATTATCTGGAAAACCAACGGAACCCCAACCGGGAGGTGCGCAGCGTGGTGGGGGCCGATGGCGTGCGGGAAGTGATATTAAAGCGTAATCCTTTCGGCCATTACCTAGCAAAAGGCACTATTAATGGCCGCTCCGTGGAGTTCATGGTCGATACTGGCGCAAGCGATGTTTCCATACCGGCGGGACTGGCTCGGCGCCTGGCGCTCAAGCGAGGCCGGCCGGCCCAGTACCAAACTGCCAACGGCATGATTACCGCCTACCAAACCATCATAGAAAAACTGACTTTGGGAGACATTATGCTGACCAACGTACCTGCCAGCATCAATCCCGGCACACAAGGGTTGGCAATCTTACTGGGCATGAGCGTGTTAAAACAAATCGAGTTC
>JAZFSS010000130.1:0-3077 GCA_036446275.1 Gammaproteobacteria bacterium
CCTATCGTAGGTCTTTCTCCAGTAAAGAGGATGTGTTGATTTTGGAGCCCAATACAGAATTCTTTCGTTATTTCGGCGACAGCAAAGGTAAACGCTAAGTCGGCTAAGTATTTTAGGTATGTGGGATGACCTGCTAGCTGCGATTGCCCTCGTGTTGGTATTGGAGGGTATCCTGCCGTTCCTGAATCCTCAGGGTTTGCGCAAGACATTAATTACCATGTCGCAATTGGAAGACCGATCTTTGCGGTGGATCGGCTTAATTAGCATGACTCTGGGTGTTGGTCTCTTGTATTTAGTTCGGTAATTGAGCTAGCTCTTTACTGTCAGCGAGTTCGTGTTTTAATTTTTCGCGCCTGATTTCAAAAAAATATTCGAGAGAAGGGGTCTGAGCCCGGTAGGCATGCGTACATTCGATCACTGGTTATTGCCGGAAGGTATAGAAGAAGTGCTGCCGCCCCAAGCCTGGCACTTGGAGCAGTTACGTCGGCGCCTGTTCGATCTCTATCGTAGCTGGGGTTATGAGTTGATCGTACCGCCGCTGATTGAGTATCTAGAGCCCTTGCTAACCGGGACAGGTAACGAACTGGATTTGCAGACCTTTAAGCTTACAGACCAATTGACCGGCAGGTTAATGGGAATACGGGCTGATATTACCCCTCAGGCGGCTCGTATTGATGCCCATCAACTGAAGCGTGATGTACCGGTACGGCTTTGTTACCTTGGCACCGTATTGCACACCCGTCCGGATGGTTTTGCCGGATCACGGGCGCCTCTGCAGTTGGGGGCCGAGCTGTTCGGGCACGAGGGAATCGAAAGCGATGTGGAAATCGTTCTGCTTATGTTGGAGACTCTATCGGTAACCGGGATACAAAAAATTCATTTAGATGTTGGCCATGTAGGGATTTTCCGCGGATTGGCTCATCAGGCGGGACTGGATAGGTCGCAGGAAACTGCACTTTTTAACGCCTTACAACGCAAGGCGTTGCCGGAAATCCATGAGCTCGTGGCATCGTTTTCAATTACCGACCGTCAACGAGAGCAATTGGCAAGCCTGGCCGAATTGCATGGTACCGATGAAGTGCTGGATCAGGCGCGACAATTGTTGCAAGATACCGGGCCGAAAGTGCAGGGTGCGTTGAATAATCTGCAGGATATCGCCACCGCTATACGGCGCCGCAACCCGGGGTTACCATTATATTATGACCTCGCGGAATTGCGGGGTTATCATTACCATACCGGCTTTTTATTCGCGGCGTTTGTTGATGGTGTCGGTCAGGAGATAGTGAGAGGCGGGCGCTACGATGATATCGGCCGGGTATTTGGCAGGGCGCGTCCTGCCACAGGATTCAGTACGGACCTCAAAACCCTTATGCTTGTAAGTGCTGATACAGATGTTGTATCGAAGCAGGGTATTTTTGCGCCGGCGGAGCAGGATCAGGAACTCCAGGCAGCTATTAGCAGCTTGCGTGACAAAGGAGAATCGGTAGTTTGTATGTTGCCCGGACAAGTCGGTGGGCCAAGAGAACTGGGCTGTGACCGGCAGCTAGTACATGAAAAGGGTGGGTGGAAAGTCGTTTCCCTCAAGACCTGATCCCATTAAAACAAAAATATGGCCAAGAATGTAGTCGTAATAGGCACTCAATGGGGTGACGAAGGTAAGGGGAAAGTGGTAGACCTGCTTACCCAGCGGGCAGATGCCGTGGTTCGGTTTCAGGGTGGTCATAACGCTGGGCATACCTTGGTTATCGATGGCGTCAAGACGGTATTACATTTAATACCATCAGGAATCTTGCGGGACGTCGTGCAATGTTTGATCGGCAACGGCGTGGTACTGTCGCCATCCGCTTTGCTGGAAGAGATCCGCATGCTGGAGGGAAAAGGGGTGCCGGCGCGGGAACGCCTGAAAATCAGCGGGGCCTGCCCACTAATCTTGCCCTACCATATTGCGTTGGACCTGGCGCGGGAAAAGGCAAGGGGCAACGCCGCAATCGGTACCACGGGGCGCGGAATTGGCCCGGCCTATGAAGATAAAGTTTCCCGCCGAGGCCTGCGTCTTGGTGAATTGTTTCGTCCAGCGCTATTTAAGGCCAAGTTGGCCGAGGTGATCGATTATCATAATTTTGCGTTACAGCACTACTTTAAAGTTGAGCCGGTTGATTTTCAGAAAGTGCTGGACGAAACGTTGGCCATGGCTGATGAACTTGCGCCGATGCTTGGAGATGTGCCGGAAATATTGCATCAATTACGGAGTCGTGGAGCGGACATATTGTTTGAAGGTGCGCAGGGCGCGCTGCTGGATATAGACCATGGCACTTATCCCTTTGTAACTTCATCAAATACCACCGCAGGTGGGGCATGTAGCGGCAGTGGAATAGGCCCTCGAAACGTGGATTATGTGTTGGGCATTACTAAGGCCTACACGACACGAGTAGGGGGCGGCCCTTTTCCAACGGAGTTATTCGACGAAGTGGGTGAGCGTCTTGCCAGGCAAGGCCATGAATTCGGCGCTACCACAGGGCGACCGCGCCGGTGTGGCTGGATTGATATTGTAGCGCTGCGCCGCGCAGTTCGGATCAATAGCGTATCAGGTATTTGCATCACCAAACTGGACGTACTCGATGGTTTGGAGACCATACGGGTATGTACGGGCTACCAATGTAATGGACAAAAGCAGGTTGTTCCCCCACTGGACGCCGACAGTTTGGCTGAGTGCAAGCCAGTCTATGAGGACCTGCCGGGCTGGAATAAGCCAACCGTAGGCATCCAGAGTTATGATGATCTGCCAGGTAACGCTCGTGCCTATTTGAATCGTATTGAAGAGTGGCTGGAAACCCCTGTAGTAATGCTTTCTACAGGGCCGGAACGCACCCAGAGCATCATTTTGCAGCATCCGTTTGGCTAGTTGTATAGTTTGTAAGAAGTAGTAGCAGGAGTTCAGCAGCATGGCCAATCAATATCCATTTTCCGCCTATGACAAATATCTTTGTTTGAAGCCGGATGTTAATATCTGGCTTGTATTAGCATTTCTACTGCGTCCGTACGTGGTTGTCCTTTTATCCATTGCAAACCGAAAAGAC
>JAZFSS010000131.1:0-2768 GCA_036446275.1 Gammaproteobacteria bacterium
CAGGTAAACGAATACTCGAAGAGACATGGACATCCACTGTTGTGTACCATGGAAGAGGCCTAACCACTTGAGATTAGTGTTCCATGCTCAGTAAAGAACTTGAATTGACCCTGAACCTGGCGTTTAAAGAAGCGCGGGAGAAACGGCATGAGTTCATGACGGTCGAACACCTGTTGTTGAGCCTGCTGGATAACCCAACCGCTGCCGAGGTACTGCGCGCCTGCGGTGCCGATATGGAAAATTTAAAGCAGGACCTGGAGAATTTCCTGGTTGAAACTACTCCACTGCTGCCGCCTAACGACAATCGGGAAACCCAGCCCACGCTGGGGTTTCAAAGAGTCTTGCAGCGGGCGGTTTTCCATGTCCAGTCTGCCGGTAAGAAAGAAGTTACCGGCGCAAATGTTTTGGTGGCTATCTTTAGTGAGCAGGAGTCCCAGGCGGTCTATTTCTTAGGCCGGCAGAATGTGACTCGTCTGGATGTCGTTAATTACCTTTCCCATGGCATCTCCAAAGTGTCGGGCGACGACGACGAATTGACACCTATTGAGGACGAGAGCGCCGGAGGGGGATCTGCCGCAGCGGATCCGCTGGAGAGTTTCTCCACTAACCTAAATGAGATGGCCCGCCAGGGTAAGATCGATCCATTGATCGGTCGCAAGGAAGAAGTCGAACGGACTATTCAGATTCTTTGCCGTCGCCGCAAGAACAATCCCTTGTTTGTTGGCGAGGCCGGCGTCGGCAAGACCGCTTTGGCTGAAGGTCTTGCAAAAATGATTGTGGATGAAGAAGTGCCTGAGGTATTGGCTGAAAGCACACTGTACGCGCTGGATCTTGGGGCGTTGATTGCGGGCACCAAATACAGGGGGGATTTTGAAAAACGATTAAAGGCGGTGTTAGCCCAGTTGCTCAAAAAGAAAGGCGCCATCCTTTTTATTGATGAAATACACACCATCATCGGTGCCGGGGCGGCATCGGGCGGTGTGATGGACGCCTCTAACCTCATTAAGCCCATGCTGGCATCCGGAGAGTTAAAGTGTATCGGTTCCACCACTTATCACGAATTTCGGGGCGTATTTGAAAAAGACCGGGCCTTGGCGCGGCGTTTTCAAAAAATCGATATTCGTGAACCCACGGTGGAAGAAACCGTCAAGATTCTCAAGGGACTGAAATCCAGGTTTGAGGAACATCATAATATCAAATATTCGCCACGGGCCCTGCGCACGGCGGCCGAGCTGTCAGATCGCTACCTGAATGATCGGTACCTGCCGGATAAGGCGATTGACGTAATCGATGAGGCCGGTGCCAGACAACACTTGCAACCACCTTCGAAACGCAAGAAGACGATCGGCGTAGTGGACATCGAAAACATCGTCGCAAAAATGGCGCGAGTGCCACCTAAGAGCGTGTCCTCGACCGATAAAGATGCATTACGGAATCTCGCGCGCGATTTGAAATTGGTTGTGTTTGGCCAAGATGAAGCCATAGAGGTCCTGGCATCCGCTATCAAGATGTCCCGTTCCGGTTTGGGTTCTGAGGAGCGTCCTATCGGTTCGTTCCTGTTTGCCGGTCCCACGGGTGTAGGCAAGACAGAAGTGACGCGGCAATTGGCCCTGATCATGGGCATTGAGCTGATCCGATTTGATATGTCTGAATACATGGAACGGCACACCGTTTCCAGGTTGATCGGCGCGCCGCCGGGTTATGTAGGTTTTGATAACGGGGGATTGCTCACGGAAGAAGTTACTAAGCATCCCCACGCCGTGTTACTGCTGGACGAAATTGAAAAGGCGCACCCCGATGTATTCAACCTGTTGCTCCTGGTCATGGATCACGGCACTCTTCCGGACAACCATGGCCGCAAGGCGGATTTCCGCAATGTGATACTTGTTATGACCACCAATGCAGGCGCCGACGTAATGAGCCGGCGGTCCATCGGATTTACGGAGCAGGATCACTCCACCGACGGCATGGAGGCGATCACCCGTCTGTTTAACCCTGAATTTCGCAATCGGCTGGATGCCACGATCCAGTTCAAGCCGCTTAACCCGGTGGTCATCGCCCAGGTAGTAGATAAGTTTATTTTTGAACTGGAAGCCCAACTGCAAGAGAAGGGAGTGACCGTTACTGTGGACGAGTCGGCCCGTCTGTGGCTGGCGGAACACGGCTATGATCCAAAAATGGGTGCCCGGCCCATGGCGCGGATTATTCAGGAGCATATCAAAAAGCCCCTGGCGGAAGACCTGCTATTTGGTCAGCTCACAGATGGCGGCCATATCACCATCCTCGCGCGGGACGATGAGCTGGTGCTGGAGATCGAAGAAGAAGAGAAAGTCCATTAGGGAAGATCTGATGTGTCGCTTTACGTCATTCCGGCGAACAGTCACCCCGGACTCGATCCGGGGCGGAATCCAGTAACAGCTTGAATACAAAGAACTGGATTCCGGGTCTCGGCAATTGCTCCATGCTTGCTCTATCGCCTACATCCCTGTAGGCGTCCGCTACTCTCCGCCCGGAATGACGAACCCAGCCTGTTAACGGGCGCGGTAGGTAATACGTCCCTTGCTCAGATCATAGGGCGTAAGTTGGACCGTAACCGTATCGCCCCTGAGAATGCGGATATAGTGTTTCCGCATCTTGCCGGAAATATGTGCGGTTACAACGTGTCCATTCTCTAATTCCACCCGGAACATGGTGTTCGGCAAGGTTTCAGTTACCTTGCCTTCCATTTCAATGTGTTCTTCTTTGGCCATGCGAGTTCGTTTCAAAGC
>JAZFSS010000132.1:0-4511 GCA_036446275.1 Gammaproteobacteria bacterium
TTTCGGCGCCACAGAGGCACCAAACCCAGAGCATCCATAGGGAATTAGCCCACCAGGACAAAAGGCCAGACAGTATAGCCCTGGCCCTCACGGGCTTCAACGCGGCGCAAAGCCGCTCTTATAACGTAACTTATTGTGCTATATCAAAAATGTTTTACTTAGTATGTCTTTTTAGGGTAGTGGGTCAATTTGACAGCATGTAACACGGTGCTGGAGAGAGGAGAGGAATACCCAGCGCGTCGTAGGCGGCGAGCGGAACAGGGATAGTGGAGCGAGACGCCTCCGATTCGCGCGTAACCATGGACGGTGGAGCGAGATTAAGCGATGGGTATTCCTCCCCTCTCTTCGCAGTAATCGAATCTGACCCACTACCCTTTTTAGTTGATGCTTGGGTCATTTCGCCCCTGAACTCCCTTGCCTGCGGTAGCGGCGGATCTCTTTCTGTACGGACGCCAGCCGCCGAATCCGTGGCAGTACACGCACCGACTCAGGTAAGGCCTCCGCCGCGGCCAGCGCCTCCTCCTTGGAAAAATAGGTTCCGTAGAGTAACGAAAACCACGTGGTCCCGATGAGTGACTTTTCAAAATAGGCGCTATCTCCAACCAACCTATGGTCTTTTATATAGGAGATCGCCGCGGCCTCTTTTCGCACCGATAACAGCTGCAACGTAAACCCATCGGGGTCCTGCTCCAGAATCCACTCTTCCCGCCGTGGCCGGTTTGGGGATAATGCTTCCCCCCTAGTGGCCGGCAATGGTTGGACGTCCTCAGGAATCGCGACTACTTCACCCGCCGCGGATTCCTCCCGATTCGCTTGCTCGGCAACCGGTGATTCAACTTGCCTGGCGTTATTCCGGTCAACAGCAATCTCAGATGCTGACCTGGTTATATTTTCCATTTCCGTGGCTATAACCCCTTGGGGCTGTACCAGTTCGTGTTGCACAATGCCATCGACCACTACGTTGTTTTCCTCCGCTGTCTTCTGTTGCGCGTCCGACGACGCATCAGATCTGCCATTGCCGGTTTCAGCCAACTGGTCAGAGTCATGTAATATAGTTGGCAACGGCAAAGATATAATCTCTTGTCTTTCCCGGTCTTGCACAGGCAGCCAGCCCAACCGGTGGTTCAACGCGAATGCCGCCAGGATTCCGGCCAGCAAGAGTGCAGCCCACCGCCAATGAGACCGCCGCGCAATCTTTTTTGGCGCAACTATTTTTGTACTGCCCGGCAAACTGCTTTTCGTCTCTTGCTTAAGCAATATTTGGTGTGCCAGTTCATTGATCCGGTATGGCAGTCCTCCCGATACCTTATGAATGGAATGTACTTCATGGGAAGAGAACGGACTTTCTCCAGAGTGACCGGCTGCTGCTAAGCGAAAGGCCAAGTAGGAGGCGGTTTGTTGCTCCGAAAACGGGGGCAGCTTCATACTGTGTGTAAGCACTGCCTCCTCCGGCCCATCAAACACTTCCTGAGCTAAGCGCTGTCCGATGTCAACTTCGCTGAACAGGACAATACGCACTCTATGCAGGGTAGCGCGCGGATTTCCGTCCAAGTGCAATAACGTACTCAGCAAAGAGCTATCCATGCAGTGGGCATTATCGATGAGCAATACCGGGTATCTACCTAGCAACTGTAAGGCCTTCCACTGGCTCACCAGGCGCCGCGGAAGATCTTCATGAACGGCTACAGTGCCCAGTTTGTAACTGTCTGCGATACACGCAAGCAGCGCTTTTTGATCCAATATAATTTCGCCATTCAGTTTGCAAATACGCCAGTTTTCTTCGGCGTTCCCGGCTAGCCCATGAAGCAGCACCGTCTTTCCAGATCCACGCGGTCCATTTACGACCAACAGCAAATCACTGAATTGGACCAGGTGTTGCAGCAACCCTATGCGCTGCAGCAATTCGGGATCAGCGAAAAATGATTTACCCGGGGCATGGTTTATAAACGGCGCCCGTTCGAGCTTCAGCCTGGCTTGATAAGGAAATGCATTCTTATCCATCTTCTCCTGCCTGGAATGCCCCCTTACCATCATGGGTTTTCCAGCCCCTGTACAAATACTACCCTATAGCCGCGCTTCAACTGCTCGTCCCGAACCCGCAACAGGGCATCTTGAGCGCTGTCGCGGTCCGTGAAGTGGTCCTGATGTACGCGCCCACCCGCACCTTGAAAGCCCCATTCGCGAATCAGACTCCATCCCTCCAACAAGTCCTCTTGCACGTGCAGGTGGTAATACCTGGGAGGACGGTGGTCAGAAAAGGGTATTTGCATGTAGATACGCATGGGAGGGCAGACGCCACGGCCTGGATAGATATCCGGTTACTGTTTTTATAGTAATTTTGCAGCTACGCCGGGCTTACCACAACCCTGCCCGGAATCAGTAGCCTTTTTAACTGCTTGGAAAGAAAAAAGGGGGTGGATTTAAATCCACCCCCCCTAAAAATCAGTCCGGCTGCCTGGTATCAACCCCAACCGGCTTGCCAAACTCCGTCGACCTTGCGTTCCTTTGTGCCATCAGACCACAACCGTAAATCGCCGTCGTCCTCTTGCGCATCAAAAATAGGGCTGGCGAGTAACCGAAAACAATTGGCGATCCCGCAACCGGCCGGGTTTTCCACCTGGACCTGGTAGTACTCTTCGTCGGATTTGGCACTGCCCGTGTACCCCAGACCAGATAGGTCCGTAGTATACGTGTTGTTTTCCATAATAAAACGTTCCTGCAAGTCCCGGATTTCCGTCAAAAGTGTGGTGCCATCGGCACGGCGACTCTTGCGGATCTGGTCCTGATAGGCCGGCAATGCTATCGAAGCCACAATACCGACAATGGCTACTGTGATCATTAATTCAACCAGCGAAAAACCAAAATTTCGATTCATTTTCTATGTCCCGTTATATAAGTTCTCGCTTTGGAAAGTAACCGATGAAACTCGGCTGCCGACTTTCATTACTCCCAGCCTTCCTTCCAACCACCGGCTTCGGTGGATCGCTGCAATCTCCCATTCGACCACAACACCAAAGATCCGTCCTCTAGCTGAGCATTCTTAATAGGCGTCGCCAGAAGGCGATAACACTCCGCGATGGCGCAACCGTTGGGAAACGATATGCTGGCACTGTAATTGCCCTCGTCGGAATTTTGGGAACTCGACGATCCCGCATAGCCCAGATCGTTCATATTTTGAGTGTAAGTGCTATTCGCGGTAAGAAAACGTTCTTGCTGTTGGGCAATATCCAACAACAGGGACTGCCCGTCAGAACGCCGCGCCTTACGAACCTGATCCTGGTAGGTTGGAATCGCAATCGATGCCAGAATGGCAACAATCGCCACGGTAACCATGACTTCAATTAGCGTAAAACCTCTTGCCCTACTCATTTCGTAATCTCCCTCGTTAGCTATGGATTAGCTTAGTCTCCGCAACCAATACAGGTACGATATTTCTGCGCCCTTATTCCGTCGATCGGTTCGCGGAGGCTGGAAGCACCCAGATCTCCGGGATCAATGGCCGTCCGGATCCAGCGTTAAGAACACGGAATCCAACCGTGGTTCCTTTGCTAAGCTTGTCCATCGTATCAAACTCATTGGCTTGGGTATGGATCACCATATTGTCTGATAAGTAATACTGGGAATCATTGATAATAATTGCCCTTTTCGCGAGGTTGAAGCCGTCAATGGTACCAATGCGATTAAACGTGTCCGGATAATAGGCGGGCAAATTTCCCGCCCCGGCCGCCAGGACTGTTAGCAACAGCACTAGCGTTAATGCGAGTCGTGTAAATATCGTGTCCATATTCTCTTTGCTCATCATTTCTATGTACCCCTAACGGCTAATCGATCAACAGTTCTTCCCATGACAATCTGCCTGTATTGGGCGAGGGAAGCGACTGAATAAGGCGTTTTACGATCGGCGTATCACCACCGTCCGTCTCGGTGCCCGGGGTATATACGTAGTTGCCTAGTATGGCCGGTGCAGCGGGGAGGCCATCTTCAAATAGCTCACCCACCGGAGGTTTGCCGTTTATTTTATCTCCGTCGTCTATTTCGCCGTCCCGGTTGTAATCAAACACCGGCTCATCGGGCTGACCACAGTTCAGGTAATCGATGGACATCTGAAAACCGCTGCCACCGCTGCCGCAAACTTCACCGGAGGGTATGGCGGTGTTAAAGAACACTAAGTCGCCCCGTACTACCGGATCCACCACTACTCGTTCGCCACTACCAATCAGATCCAAGTAACAGCCGAAGGTATTACTATAGTTGACGGCGGTGTCCGTAATAAGGCGCGCGGTACCGCTGCTGGTCAGGGTCTGGGGCAACAAATCACTACGATCCAGGGCCTTGGTGCCCTTATCCCACACGCTGTAAAAGGACTGGGTATCCGTGCTGGTCGTGTCGCCCGTCACCAGATATTGTCCGGTGCCAAACAAGACCATCAGGTTAGGTTCATTGCTGGTACTCGTGGTTTCCGTCGGGTGCCTCACGACGGCCGGGGTGGTGGTGATGGGTTGACCATTGGC
>JAZFSS010000133.1:0-7288 GCA_036446275.1 Gammaproteobacteria bacterium
GGAAATGATGGTGGCGTAAGCTACCTCGGCCGCTCTAGGCCAGATGGGGCGACGAGGCAAGCCGGAGTACACAAAGCAATTTTTAGATGCAGGAGACGGAGTTGTCAGGATTTTTAATGGACCCACTCAATTAGTTTATGCACTCTTTAGTTCTTTGAAAGAATGACAGGAGAATAAACATGGTCTACACGAACAAGAATCCGGCATTATTCATAATCGGTCTTATTATGCTGGCCATCTGGTGGGGGGCCGATGCGGGAGTGGTGGAGAGTTTTATTGAGCATCTTACCCGTCTGGCGTCTCCTGCAAAGATGAAATACAGCTACTTGAGTGAGACGGCAACCATCCCACTCTATTTCGGCGTCGTGGCGGTCGTGTTCGGACTCTGGCAGTGGCTGGGCTCGCATAAGGAAGGCACTTTCGATTATTACTCATCTTCCATTGCAGGCGCAATGTTTATACTTGTGATCGCCATGTTGGTGCGTTGGTTTGTCGCTCCCGAAATTGAGGCCATTAGTCGAGGAATGGGCGAAATCGGCGCGACGGGTAGCTACATACACAAGTTGCTGGGACTGAACTATGTGGTGATAGGTATCGTAACGGGCATCATCGTGGTCAATGTGTTCAAGATACCGGAGTGGGCACAAAATGGTGTAAGACTTTCTCGTCTTGGACTCAAAACAGGCGTGATTCTGCTGGGAACACTTTACAGTCTTGCAGAACTGAAGCACCTCGGTCAGCTGTCTGTCCTTATGATCGGCTTCTTCGTTCTGGGTGCGGTTGGGGCGGTTCTGTGGATCGGTCGCAAGCGTAAGATTCCTAATTCGATGGCCGGTGTCTTATCGGCGGGCATGGGGGTTTGTGGCGTATCAGCGACGGTGGCGGTGGCTCCGGTCGTGCAGGCAAAGTCGGTGGAAATTGCTTACACCATTGGTACCATTCTGCTATGGGGCGTTGGTTGCATGTTTCTTTTTCCCATCATTGGTAATCTTCTAGGCATGGGGCATATTCAGTTCGGCGCCTGGGCAGGTACCGGAATTCTCAATTCGGCACAGGTGGCCGGCGCTGCCCTGGCCTTTCAGCCGGATGGCATTGAAACCTTAAAAGTGGCGGAAATTTTTAATATTACCCGCGTACTCTTTTTACCGATCATCGTATTGTGGTTGGCGGTGTGGTACGTGAAACGTGAAGTGAGCGCCCAGGCCGTTAATGTGGGGCAGGTCATTTTCTCCAAATTTCCGGTGTTTGTATTGGGTTTTATCCTCATGTTTGCCTTGTCATCAACCGGCATTTTTGCACCAGCCAACCATTACAAGGGCAAGTATTTTGATAACAACATTGGGGCTGAAAAGTTATTGAAGCCCGGGGAGATTGCCATATTGCAGGCTGAGGCAAACAAGGTGCAGCGTAACGATAGAAAAGAGACGCTTGGACGTTTGATGAGTAATAGAAAAGTAATGTCTATCGATGACGACGATGTAGTGCGTGGCTTGGTTAATGCCAAGGTTCTTTCCAAGGCTGCCAATAAAGTATTGAAAAAAGCGCATAAGGCAGTCCGGCATACCGCCTTGAAGATCAAGAAGTTTAGACAGTGGATCACGTGGTTGTTCGCGTTTGGCCTTGTTGGTCTGGGCATGCAGATTACCGTTGGCGCCATGAAGCAGGCCGGCGGGGAACCCGCAGTTATTGGTGGCATTGTTGGCCTGCTCAAGGCAGTATTATCACTGATTGTGGTCATGCTGTTCGTAAGTGAAACTATTTAACGGGGAGTGATGCAATGGAAACTAAATTTGATCGTGGTTCAGCGCTTTCTATTTTCCACAGTGATCGCACAGAGGATTATATGGCGTTGATCTGTGCACTGGTTATTGCGGCTGTTGTGTATTTTACCGTAGGGTAACATCAGTAAAAGAGAAACCCCGCTATTCGCTTGAATGCGGGTAGCGGGGTTTTTTGATAACTGCATGGCGGAGTTCAAAAAGATATTACTGGCAAGCCACGGTACGGACGGTGCCCGTGCCGCCGAGAGGGCCGCCGTGTCGCTTTGCGCATCCAATGCGTCAATACATCACCTGATTGTTGTGCCTGATTTATGGAAAGGTATGATGGGTGATGACTGGCTGAATAATGACGCCACGCGTAATACTTACGGGCGGTACCTGGAAACAGAGCTTGGAAAAGAAATCGATCACCATATTGAACGACTATCATCTATGCTGTCACAGCATAACATTAGCTACAGTCATACGATCATTGTAGGTAAGCCGGAAGAGTGCTTGCTGGAAGCCAGTCAGGCGGAGTCGTTTGACCTCGTTGTCATTGGCTCTCCTAGACCCGGGAATATAAAGGGACTGCGTTCCCGGATGAAGCTGGAGCCTCTTGCGCGATCCCTTAAAATACCTTTGTTTATAGCAGCTTTCCCAAACATTTAAGATGTGACTCACTCCGAAACTCAAGCGTTGGAACAACCGAACGTTTCTAGCCATGATTTTTTGGCGGATAAGGACGCCGCGTGGGCAAGTATCAAAGTTCCCTTTACTGCCAGTCAGTGCATCGAATTGTTTCGATATGATATAGAGCGCCTGTTCAGAATCAATCCGCTTTACGAAGTGGATGAATGGAAAACCCATGACATTGACCATTGCCGCCTCACCGGCCGGAATCTCAGCAACGATAGAGCCATTGATACTAAATTGACAATTAGTGATACGGAAGGGGGGTTCAAAATTGAATATGCCAGCGGACTTAAGGCGAGTACTATTTTCAGCGTTGAAGACATTCCGGAAGGGGCCAAGCTAACACTTACCGATCATTATCCCGCGTTACCGCCGGGGAAACATCAAGAAGAATTGGGCGAGGTAGATAAAAGTCTTATTCCGTGGGCAAGATACCTTCAGGAGTATCTGGTCATGTGGAAGCGTTGGTCATGGTGCGGGCCGTGGCGTTGGTACATGCGACGCATCTGGTTGCCCATGAAGCCGTCGGCAAGACGCATAACCTATATGATCCTCTGGATCTCATTGGCTGAAATCATAGCCTTTTTCATGATATTTATAATTTTCTGGTTTGAAATGGATCAGTTATTCTAAATCGAAGTAAAAACGGAAGCCCAGTTGGGCATGCAGGGTGGAGACAGGTCCGGGCCAGGGTTTTGATTGGGAATGATGATCGAGACCAAATTCACCATTTCGTGAAAAAGCATATAGAACAATATGATAGCAAGCAGCTGAGGGACTGTCGCAGGATGTGCGGGTGCAAAATAACACCGGTCAAGACAGCCCCCACAACACCGGCCTGAGGGTAAGCTACACACCGGTAAGCGTCCCAAGCGGCGCTGGTTCCAGCGCCTTCTAACCGGTCGCAAAATGATTCATATGTATCATTCACTTCCCCCTCCACTCGGAGTCAAAATGAGCGGTGTACGAGGAGGCTGGTTATGAATAGGTTGCAGAAGAGGAACATGTTTTACACCGTAATAGGAGAAGCCGCCATGGCAAGCAGATTCATCGCTCTTATAGCTGTTAGTGCATTGTTGGTTTCGATTACTGCCCAGGCAGAGGTTGAGGTTAAGCCGTTCGGCTTTTTCCAGCTCACCGCGGAATCAAGGGATCAGGATTCGCCGGATGATAATTTTGCGTTCGGGGCTGACCGTATTCGTTTTGGCTTTAAGATTAAGGACACCGACTCGGTCCTGGGTGGAACACCATTTGGGGGTTTGCAGGTGGATTTCAATAAGAGTCCGCTGGATAAAACTGTAGAGGGCCCAAACGGTAAATCGGTTGACTTGCCGGCAGTCATCAAGGATGCCTATGCCGGTTACAAGTTCAATGACGCGGCCTCCATCAAAATGGGTCAGTTCAAAACCCCCCTCGGCATGGATTTCAATACTTCCGGGAAGAAGCTGGACATCACCAAGCGCGGTCTGGAAAAGGCGCTAGTGCTGGAACGTGCCGTGGGTGTCATGTTAAGTGGTCGCAAGATCGGTGGTGGCTTCGGATATGACATCGGTGTCTTTAATCCCGCCGGCCGTGGCTCGGCTTCTCCGGTCGGTGATAGGGGCGATAACAATTCCTTTGCCGGCCGGCTCATGTTTGACGGTGAAGATGTGGCTGGGTCGGGAGGCAAGTTGCACGTCGAGGCGGCCTATGGTTCAGATGAAGCCCCATCCGGCGCCGAAGACTACGACGTATGGGATGTTGCCGGCTCCTTCAAACGCGGTATCGTTACGGTCAAGGCTGAGTACATCAGTGGCAGCAATGTCGACGGCGTTGACGGCGACGATCAGTTCGCGTGGTATCTGCACGGGGGCGTAATGGTTCACCCGAAGGTAGAGGCCGTGATTCGTTACTACGACACTGAATTCGATCCTGATGTCGGTTCGAGTACGGATTTAAGCAATATCTACCTTGGTGTGAACGTGTTTTTGGGCAGCAACAAGACCAACGGTCGCCTGCAGGTTAATTACGTACTCGCTGGTGGAGACGAGACTGACTTTGAAGGTGTGGGTAAAACTTTTAAAGATGATGCCATTGTAGTGCAGTACCAGGCGTCGTTCTAGGCTTGATTTACCACCACGGCGTGTGGATGGTGTTGCTGACACGCTTGCATGAAAACGAACGTGCAACGGCCCCAAAGGAGGCATGGTCACCGCACGCTGTGGTGTTTCTGTTTGGCTCCAGTCTGGGAACTACCCCGAATTGTCGGTAAACTCAGGAAGTAGGGCATCGTTGGCGCCAAGGTTTAATGCCCCCTTCGTCATTTCTATGCGATGCCCCCCCGCTCCTGCCCTTGAGCACCCGACTCGCGGGTAGTGCTGCCTCAGATAAAACAATCGATCACCAGGGCAGTGTCCTCTATTCATCTCTATCAACCTGAATCTCCAAAGGAATTCAAAAAGAACGCGCCGCCTTCGTACACTATGAGGGCTAGTGGCACTAATACCGCTAAATAGTGCGGGGCCGGCCTCCCAGCCGGCCGGTTTCAGTCGCAAGGCTGTATAAGTCGCCGCTTTCAGGCGATAATCCGCCCTTCGCCATGCACAGGTCGCGCCGGGTTCCCGCGGGGAGAGGGTCATCGCCTTTAAAGAGTTCGGATTTTGGGGGCACAAACGGGACGCGTCGGGTAATCACCACGACGCGGAGTTGCTGGTCTCCGATCTGTTCAGCCTGGAGCAACTCAATCAGCACGCGGAAACCCTAGCAGCTCGGCATCGGATCGACCCCCATGCCGGGCCGGATAAGTTGTTGCCGCGACTGGCGGACAATGAACATATTCTTCGGGTCGCCCACGATGTTGTGACCGCTGCCGTTACGAAGGGGCAAAGGATCGCGCCGGCGGAGGCATGGTTACTCGACAACTTCTATCTCATCGAGCAGCAGATCGGTCTGGCGCGACGGCATTTGCCGCGTGGCTACAGCCGGGAGTTGCCCCGACTGGCTGACGGCCCATTAGCCGGCTTTCCCCGCATCTATGAACTTGCGTTGGAGTTGATCTCCCACCAGGACGGACGCCTGGACAACGATAACGCCACCAGTTTCATGGCCGCCTATCAAACCGTTGAGCCGTTGAAACTGGGCGAGTTGTGGGCATTCCCTATCATGTTGCGGTTGGCGTTGTTGGAGAATCTTCGCCGTGTCGGATTGCGCATTGCCAGTCGGCGCAAGGAACTGGACGCTGCCGTGGATTGGGCTGATCACATGCTCGCGACCTCTGAAAAGGAACCAAAGCAACTTCTCCAGTTGCTCGCCGATTTTGCCAATGCGGATATACCTCTGACCGCGCCATTCGTGGGGGAATTTTACGCAAGACTCCAGGTGCAGGGGCCGGTTTTTGCATTCGTTCAGACCTGGGTCGAACATAAATTGTTGGAACTGGGCTTGACGGCAACGCAGCTGTTGCAGGCCGCAAGTCGCACGGTGGCGGCCAACCAGATCTCCATCGCCAACAGTATTGGTAGTTTGCGCTATATCAGTACCATGGACTGGAGGGAGTTCGTCGAGACTCTCAGTGTCGTAGAACAAACGTTACGGGAAGACCCTTCAGGGATGTATAGCAGTCAGGATTTTGCCACTCGGGACCGCTACCGGCATGTCATCGAAGACTTGGCGAAAAACAGTTCGCAAAGTGAATTGGAGGTGACAAGGAAAACCATTTCTTTAGCGGAAATAGCTGCCGGGAAAGTAGGTGCAAACGACCGCGCCGCCCATGTCGGATTCTATTTGATCGATGATGGTCGGCGCGCTCTGGAACGTGAGATCAATTGCCGTTTTTCGTGGCAATTATCAGGCGCTCGTATGGGCCGGCACAGTCGCCTGACGCTATACCTTGGATCAATCCTGTTACTCACCATGCTGGCATCATCGCCGGTGTTTGCCGCGCTAGCCAAGTTCGAGCTGGGTGACTGGCGCTACTGGCTGCTTGCGGTAACCGGCGTGATCAGTGCCTCGGCGTTGGCCATGTCCATGGTGAACCTGTTAGCCACATTCGTGTTGTCCCCGCGCTGGTTACCACGACTGGATTTTTCCGAGGGCATCCGGTCCGATCACCACACCATGGTAGTGGTACCCACCTTGTTGGGGGGGGGTCAGAAAATCGCTAATCTGCTTGAGGCCCTGGAGATCCGTTACCTCGGTAACCGTGATCCCAACTTGTTTTTTGCCTTGCTCACGGATTTCCACGATGCTTCTCAGCGCACGCAACCGGAGGACGATGAGCTGGTTGCCCTCGCGCGTAAAGGGATCCAGGCACTCAACGAGGCGTACTGCGGAGATCGGGAGTGCATATTTTATCTGTTTCATCGGCCTCGGGTGTGGAATCCGTACGAGGGATTGTGGATGGGTTACGAGCGCAAGCGCGGCAAGCTGGAGCAGTTCAACGCCTTATTGCGGGGTGGTTCACCGGAGGTGTTTTCCGACATGGTCGGCGATCTATCCATCCTCGATTCCATCAAATATGTAATTACCTTGGATACCGATACGCAACTGCCTCGGGACGTGGCGCGTGCACTGATCGGTAATATTGCGCATCCTCTCAACCGGCCGGTATACGACGAGGATAAGGGTCGGGTAGTCGCCGGTTACGCAATACTGCAACCACTTGCGTCTATCAGCTTACCCAGTGCAGGCCAGTCGCGGTTTACGCGGCTGTTCGCCGGTGAGGCGGGTATCGATCCCTACACCCGCGAGGTGTCGGATGTTTACCAAGACATCTTTGGTGAAGGGTCATTCATCGGCAAGGGAATCTATGATGTGGACGCCTTTCGTCAGGCAGTGGAGGGACGGTTTCCGGA
>JAZFSS010000134.1:0-3390 GCA_036446275.1 Gammaproteobacteria bacterium
GCTGACAATCAGATACTGAATAATGCCAAGCAGCTGCGCGAGATACCCGGCGTAATCGTGCATGGCCGTTACGACGTTGTCTGCCCTTTGGAACAGGCGTGGCTATTGCATCAGGCGTGGCCGCAATCGGAGCTGCAAATAATCCCTGACGCCGGACACTCTGCCACTGAGCCGGGTATTGCCAAGGCGTTAGTTCAGTCTACCGACCAGTTTGCGGAACGTTTGCGTTGATAGGATTACTACAGCGGGTATTGCGTGCCGAGGTGGAAGTCGGTGATCAGACGGTAGGGCATATTGGGCCCGGTATACTTGTGTTGGTGGGGATTGAACATAAGGATGGGCAGGCAGAGGCGGACCGGCTTATAGAACGTGTATTGAATTATCGGGTGTTTACCGATAAACAGGGGCGCATGAACCACAGTCTGGTGGATACCGCGGGCAGCCTGCTGCTGGTGCCGCAATTTACTTTGGCCGCTGACACGCACAAGGGCAACCGTCCAAGCTTTTCCACAGTGGCTACCCCGGCGCAAGGCAAACATTGGTTCGAATACCTGGTCCGACGCGCGCGGGAGCTACATTCGGAGGTGCAAACAGGACGTTTTGGCGCTGACATGCGTGTTAGCCTGGTGAATGATGGCCCGGTGACTTTTTGGTTGCGAGTTGCTCCAGCGGAGTGACCCGGTGGGGAATGGTGGTTTCTTCTACTTGATACTTTAATATGAAGCAGTGTGACATCAGCTGCCTGGCAGCAAGGGGGGGCGAATGGAACCTAGCTGGGGTTAGTATTATCCGATGTAACGGTTCTCTCCACAGCCGTTTTCCGCTACGATAGACCGAGTCCTGGATTTTTTGTCAATCAATTTCAAGCGGACCCCAATCCGCCTTAGGTGAGCCCAACATGGCAGAACGTAAAGCCAGCGTTAGCCGTGATACTCTGGAAACCCAAATCGTGGTCAATCTGGACCTGGATGGTTCCGGTGCGTCCGAGTTAAACCTAGGTATTCCATTTTTTGAGCACATGCTGGACCAGATCGCACGGCATGGGATGCTGGATCTACAGATTACCGCCAAGGGTGATCTTGAAATTGATGCCCACCATACGGTGGAGGATGTAGGTATTGTGATGGGCCAAGCCTTTGCTCAGGCGCTGGGTGACCGAAAGGGAATACAGCGTTACGGCTATGCGTATGTCCCTTTGGACGAAGCTCTGTCCCGTGCCGTTGTCGATTTTTCCGGTCGTCCCGGCCTGGATTACCAGGTAAATTTTTCGCGCGCACGGATAGGAGAATTTGATGTGGACCTGCTCCACGAGTTCTTCCAGGGATTTACAAATCACGCATTGGCTACGGTGCACCTGGATAATTTGAAAGGGAGAAACGCTCACCACATTGCAGAGACCTTGTTTAAGGCCTTCGGACGTGCCGTGCGTAGAGCAGTAGAGCTTGACTCCCGCATGGAAGGGGTGATTCCGTCGACGAAGGGAAGCCTTTGACAACGATCCATACAACCTCGAATTCTTTCTTCTGAAACTATCTTCTGGTTCCTCATGGCTACAGTCGCCATTATCGATTACGGTATGGGTAACCTGCATTCCATTGCCAAGGCACTGGAGTATGTGGGTGGAGATACCCGGGTATGGGTCGGTCATGACCCAAAAACCATACTGCGTGCCGATCGCGTGGTGTTTCCCGGTGTGGGCGGCATCGGTCACTGTATGGACGAACTGCGTCGCTTAGAATTGGATGCCGTAATCGTCGAAGTAGCGGCAACCAAGCCCTTATTGGGAGTTTGCCTGGGTCTACAGGCTCTGCTGGAATTTAGCGAAGAGAACAGCGGGACAAGCTGTCTCAGCATATTGCCTGGCAAGGTAAGGCGGTTCCCCAGCGCATCTCTAGATCGCCTGTCCAGCGAAACCTCTCTGAAGGTGCCCCATATGGGTTGGAATCAGGTGCATCAAGAGGCGACTCACCCTTTATGGAAAAATATCCCCCAAGACAGCCGATTTTATTTTGTGCATAGCTATTACGCAGATCCTGCGAACCCGGAGAACCAGGCGGGGACTACCTTTTACGGGGCCGGGTTCGCGGCGGCTCTGGCCAAAGACAATATCTTCGCGGTACAGTGCCATCCGGAAAAGAGCCAGCAATCCGGATTGACGCTGCTGTCTAATTTTTTGGAGTGGGATGGTCAGGTATGAACGATAGATGTTATTGCAGGCGGAAACTACGACAGCCGGCCCAGTTGCCGATGGAAGTGTAGTATATGAGCAACTCTAAGGTTGTGTGGTGGCACGTTGTAGCGGCAGTTGGTGAGGGAGTAGCATGCTTCTGATACCTGCCATTGACCTGAAAGATGGAAAATGTGTGCGCCTGCGCCAAGGACGTATGGACGATGAAACGATATTTTCTGACAACCCCCTAGAGGTTGCGCAACGCTGGGTGAGTGCTGGGGCAGCCCGTCTTCATTTAGTAGATTTGAACGGTGCCTTTGCGGGACATCCAGTCAATTTTGAAGTGATAAGAGCCATTGCCGATGCATTTCCCGACCTGCCAATTCAAGTAGGAGGTGGAATACGCGATGCGGATACTGTGCAGGCTTACTTGGACGCCGGGGTCCAGTACGTGATTATAGGTACTAAAGCTGTCACCGCACCGCACTTTATCAACGACCTTTGTCTGGAATTTCCAAGTCACGTTATTGTTGGATTAGATTCCAGGGAAGGTAAAGTGGCTATCGATGGCTGGTCAAAATTATCCCATCACGATGTGGGCGATATCGCTAAGCGATTTGAGCGTGATGGCGTTGAAGCCATTGTCTATACGGATGTTGGGAGAGATGGCATGATGTGCGGCGTTAACGTGGAATCCACAGCCGAATTGGCAAGATCTATCAGCATTCCGGTTATCGCTTCCGGTGGCGTGAGTACGATGGATGATATTAAAAAGCTGTGTACGGTAGCAGATGATGGAATCATGGGAGTCATCATCGGCCGTGCCCTCTATGAGGGAACCATTGACTTGAAAGAGGCACAGAAATTAGTGGATGAGCTAACCGGCTTATAGGTGGCAGCACAGTGGGTTTGGCAAAACGTATTATTCCGTGTTTAGACGTGGACGCAGGCCGAGTTGTTAAAGGCGTGCAGTTTGTAAATATTCGGGACGCCGGTGACCCGGTCGAAGTCGCTCGCCGCTATGACGAGCAAGGCGCCGATGAAATAACTTTCCTGGACATTACGGCCAGTTCCGACGAAAGAGAGACCATGGTGCATGTGGTGGAAGATGTAGCAGGTCAAGTCTTTATCCCTCTGACCGTCGGCGGGGGTATTCGGGAACTACCGGATATCCGGCGTATGTTAAGGGCCGGCGCCGACAAGGTAGCTATTAATACAGC
>JAZFSS010000135.1:0-3879 GCA_036446275.1 Gammaproteobacteria bacterium
TCATCCCCTAACTCATAGTCTTTTTCCGTTGGAATAAAGAGCCCCCCGTTCTGCACGAACGGCATGTAGGCCGCATACAATGCGGCTTTGTCTTTAATGTTAAGAGAAAGCAGTCCTTGCCGTTGTGGGGATGATTCCGACATTATCCTTGTAAATACACTCCATCTATTGCGCTTGTGGCCGGCGGCAATTGGCTTCGGTCCAGGCGATCAACTGCGCCTCTACCAACAAACGCCGATTCACTGGTGTCGACGCCAAACGGCGTGCCTCCAGCGCTTGATCCAGGAGACTAAATAGCGTCCCATGGTCGATTCTACCGGCGATGTCACGAAAGGATTCCTGAAGATCCGGATTACGTAACATCGGTGGTGCGGGCGAAAGTTTGAGACGGATCATGTCCATCAACCAGTCTGTAAACCAACCTATCCCTGTCATGACGTCTCCCTGGGCCCATTGTTCCGCAATTTCCAGTGGATCTGCCACACCTTTGGCAAGGTCATCCAGCTGATTCCAGCTTTTCTGCCGTAATTCCATAATATTACTTTCCGCAAATTCCTTGGCCCGTAGCGGCGATCCCGCAGCGATGCGGAGCAGTAGCTCGCGGTCCCCGTCCACGCCATGGCGCTCCAGCCAATCCAGTGCCTGCTTATTATCCGGCGGTTCCATGCGGATACGCTGGCAGCGGCTGCGGATGGTGGCCGGCAGCCGTGCTGGATTTTCGCTGATCAGCAGCAGTACTGTGTTATCGGTTGGTTCCTCCAGGGTCTTGAGCAGGCTATTGGCCGCATTTGGGTTCATGCGGTCCGCTGGGTTGAGAATGGCTACTTTGTAGCCACCACCGTGGCTTTTTAGCGCTAAATCAGCAGTTAACGCCCTAATTTGATCTACGCGAATTTCCGAGGCATCCTCCTGCAGATACACCCCGATGTGGTCCGGGTGGTTACCACTGGCATCCAAGGCGCAAGCCATGCAGTGTCCGCAGGCACGCCCGTCAGGCCCCGTTTCCCGGCAGGTAAGGGCGCGGGCGATTTCCCTGCTAAAGTCTCGTTTCCCGAGCCCATCGGGGCCCGCGATCAACAAGGCGTGGGGGATACGGTCTCCTCGCATCTGCTCGACCACGGCCCGCCAGGGTGTCTTCCACCAGGGCAGAAAGGCCCTCTCATTATTATTGGCAGTATCCAACTATTTATTCCAATATAACAATAAGATAGAAGATAATTTTAAATAAACTATCAAGAGCGCTCCAACAGGTTCCTCAGGGCGTTATCCAATTGCCGTTGTACTTCTTCCAGGGAGCCGCTGGCGTCAATAAGATAATACCGGTGGGGCTCCATGCGCGCCTGCTCACGGTACGCGGCCCGCACCCTTTCGAAAAACCCCTGCTCTTCCTGTTCAAACCGGTCAGGCGTGCTGCGGTCTCCAGCCCGGGCGATGCCAAGTTCTACCGGGATATCCAGGATCAAGGTCAGGTCCGGGCGCAGCGATTTTTGTACCCATTGTTCCAGCTGCTCGATGCGCCGGCGTGGAATTCTCCGGCCGCCGCCCTGATATGCATAGGTGGCGTCGGTAAAGCGGTCACATAGCACCCATTTTCCCTCTTCCAGCGCAGGACGAATTACCTCGGCAAGATGATTGGCCCGTGCCGCGAACATCAACAGCAGTTCACAATCACTATCGATATGACCTGCAGCCGTATCCAGCAGTAATTCACGAATCCTTTCCCCCGCTGGCGTGCCACCCGGTTCGCGAGTTTTTACGACGTCTTTTCCGGCGGCCTGCAGTTGGTTATGTAAATAGGTGATATTGGTGGTTTTGCCTCCGCCTTCGGTTCCTTCCACCGTGATGAATTTTCCTTTCACGCTTAATAATCTCCTTTAGATCGTAAGAATCAGAGTCTGAGCCACTACTCGAATCAAAGGTTCCTTTCTTTAGCCTCCCGGCAAACCAGTCCAATACTAGTGGGAATGAAAGCCCATGTCATTAGCGCCTGCGCAGCTGAAACCGAGCTACTGCCTGATTGTGTTCCTGCAGGGTTCGGGAGAAGTAGTGACTGCCGTCCCCGCGCGCGACGAAGTAAAGGGTATCGCCGGGTGCCGGGCGCATGACGGCATCGATGGCAGTGCCGCCCGGTAACGCGATGGGGGTTGGCGGCAGCCCCGCACGAGTATAGGTGTTATAGGGGGTATCCGTTAGCAAGTCACGACGGCGAATGTTGCCGTCGAAATCCTTGCCTATGCCATAGATGACGGTGGGATCTGTCTGTAACAGCATGCCTTTTTTCAGCCGCCGAATAAATACGCCGGCGATTCTCGATCGCTCTTCAGCAAGCCCCGTCTCTCTTTCCACGATGGATGCGAGAATTAATGCCTCGTACGCTGTTTTTAGCGGCAGCTCTGGTGCACGTGCCGCCCACGCGGTCGCCAGTTTACGCTCCATGGTGTCATAGGCACGGCGCAGGAATTCAAGGTCCGACATACCGCGAGGAAAATTATAGGTCTCCGGAAAAAAATGTCCTTCCGGATGCTGGTCCGGGTAGCCCAGCCGCGCCATGATCCGGCGATCGTCAAGATCTTGCAGCGTGTGTACCAGCGCCTCATGGGCATCGATCGCTTCCATGAGCCGGTGAAAGGTCCATCCTTCTACGATGGTCAGGCTGTGTTGTACCACCTTCCCTGACACCAACAGTTGCAGCAGCTCCAATGGCGTGATCCCTTTGGTCAACTGGTATTCCCCGGCACGCAGCCTCTCGGACAGCCTCTGAATGCGTCCCGCCCAGATCAAAAACTTGGGACGCTGCAGTATCCCGCGGGAATGCAGGTCCGCTGCCAGACCCTGTAAGGAGGTGCCGGGGGCTACACCATAGAGCAGGCCTTGTGCGGGGATAGAAAGTGGGGTGCGCTGGAAAGCCCGGTACTCGGACACCAGCCACGTTGTGCCCAAAACAGCTCCAAATAGTGCGGCCATCAACAACCATCTCATTACGGTCGCCGGCCTCTTGTCCCGGTCTGACCCAGTCTGACCTGCGTTGCTTTGGTTATCCGAAGGTTCCACGTAGCTAGCCCCTATGCTCTTCAGGGCAAAGTTGTAACGATTTCTTTAGCTGGAGCGTTACGGGCCCAACTGAGTAATGGTTCTGTTCCACTTTGTGTACCGGCCAAATTCCGATCAGACTATTGGTTACAAATATCTCATCTGCGCTAAATAGCGAATCCCGGTCGATGGTGGTAACTTCGATGGGTAGCTGCAGCCGGGAGGCCTGTTCCAGTACCACGGCTCGCATGATGCCCGCTACGCCGCACTGCACCAGATCCGGTGTGTACAGCCGGTTTTTCTTGACCACAAACAAATTAGAGCGCGATCCTTCCACCAGGTGATCTTGCCGATCCATCATAAGACCCTCTGCATATTCGGTATTTTGCCATTCCCGGCTGGCTAGTATTTGTTCCAGCCGGTTTAGATGTTTAATCCCGGCGAGGGCAGGATTTGCGCCGAGTCGTGTTTCACACAAACATACCGCAATACCCTCTGTAGCATAATGCGCCGGATAATCCGGCCACGGTAACAGCCCGGTAATGCGGGTTACAGGTTGCTCTAACGCCGGGTTGTACCCTAACCCTCCCGTGCCCCGGGTTACTATGATTTTGAGTACCGCTTTTGATACGCCGGGACAAAGCAGCCGGCAATCTTGTGCCAAGGCGTTTGTATCGGAAAAGGAAATTCCCAGCCTTGCACAGCCATCCAGGAGCCGCTCCTGGTGTTGGTCCCAATAACAAGGCTGCCCATCACGAATTGCAATGGTTTCAAATACGCCGTCGCCATAATGAAGCCCGCGGTCCAATATAGACACCGCATCCGCCGGCCGTCCATTGACCAGATATC